>SYKG01000042.1 GCA_005797835.1 Methylotenera sp. | reverse complement strand
TTTACAACATGAGTTACATTTTTACTAGAAAAACCATTTTTTACAATCGTTTTTACATCTAAATCTTTTTCTATATAAAGTTCAATTATCTTATCAAGAATTTCATATTTAGGGAGACTATTCTGATCAAGTTGATTAGCCTTTAATTCAGCAGTAGGGGCTCTTTTGATAATTTTATTAGGAATGATAGATGATATAGAATTTCTATAGTGCGCTAATCTATAGACCCATGTTTTTGGAACATCTTTAAGAAGTGCAAAACCTCCTACCATATCCCCATAAAGAGTTGTGTAGCCCACAGCAGTCTCACTTTTATTGCTTGTAGAAATTACAAGACCATTAAATTTATTTGATAGAGCCATTAATAAAACACCTCTGATCCGTGCCTGCAAATTCTCTTCAGTAGTATCAAAAGGCTTATTTTTGAATTCCTTAAATAATATTTTTTTAAAAAGTTTAAAAATGGGCTGAATATCTATTTCTTTGTAATTTACACCCGTATTTTTAATCATTTTACGAGCTTCTGTTATGCTTATTTTTGCAGTAAATTCTGATGGCATCATAACAGCCGTAATATTTTTTTTATCAAATGTATCTCTCGCTAATGCAAGAACTAGCGCAGAATCTATACCACCAGATAACCCTAAAAATAAGTTTGTAAAATTATTCTTAATTACATAATCCTTTAGAGCTAATTTGAGTGCTTCATATAGATGTTCTTCCTTTTTAAAAGGTGTCATATAGTTAGCTGTTTTAATACTTTTTTTTGAAAAAAGATCAATAATCGTTGTTTCTTCTTTAAAGAATGGCGATTGATGCAGAAGCTTTTCTTCCTTAGTAACTATAAAAGAACCACCATCAAAGACGAGTTCATCTTGACCACCAATTGCGTTGACGTAAATCACATTAGATTTAGTTTCTTTTGCTAAACTAGAAATAATTTTTATTCGAGTTTTAGACTTTTCTAATTCATACGGAGATGCATTAATTACAATAATCCAGTCAACTGATTTTTTCTTAATTAGTTCTCTTGGTATGGTGCTCCAGGCATCTTCACAGATCAGTAATGCAATATTTAAGTTCTTATGCGTAAAAATAAATTCTTTTTTACCAGGTGTAAAATATCTATTTTCGTCAAACACACCATAATTTGGCAAAACTTGTTTGTAATAAGTGCCTTGAATTTTTCCATTGAAAAGTACTGAGGCTGCATTATAAATATTGTTATCTTTTTTTATTGGATGCCCTACGATTACTTTAACGAAAGGTAAAGCTTTCGCAATTTTTTTTAATGCTTTTAAGCATAAATTAAGAAAATCTTCTCTTAAAACTAGATCCTCTGGAGGATAGCCACATATAGAAAGCTCGGGAGTTATAATCAGTTCTGCCCCTTTTTTAAAGGCATCTTTTGCAAGCTTGATAATAAGATTGCTATTGTTTTCAATATCACCAACAAATGAATTTATTTGTACTAATGCTATTTTCATGGCTTCTAGTAATTACCACCTGCATTTTTAACTAGATCAGTAATTTCTTTATTTTTTACTTTGAGAGCATATACAAGCGCTGTTAATCCATAACGATCTTTTGCTTTTATATTGACTTTTGAGTCGATGAAAAGCTGAACCATTTCTTTAGATTTGTTTGCTACGGCATAATGAAAAATAGGAGTTCCATCCGAATCTTTACGGTCAACGTTAGCACCACTACTTATTAAAAGTTTGGCTACTGACAACTGATTTTTTTTAGTAGCCCAAGTAAGAGCTGTCCAATTAAATTGGTCTTCGTAATCAATTTTTATACCATGCTTTAAAAAAAGAATAATTGCATCTACATTACCTTCTCTTGCAGCATATATAAGAGGACTACATTTATACTTATCTACAATATTTGGATCAGCACCACTATCAAGAAGTATTTGAATAGTTTTGATATCACCATTTTTTGCTGCATACATCAAAACAGTTTGTCCAGAATCGTTAGAACTATTAGGATCAATACCTCGATTAATGAGAAGATCTATGACTTCATGAAACCCTGATATAGCTGCTAATCCGTAAGCGCTCCAACCGTCATTATCCCTTATTTTAGGGTCTGCACCATTATCTAAAAGTAAATGAACTGATCTTACATAATTTTTTTTAGCTGCAAACATTAATGCTGTCCAACCATTATTTTCCGTCACATTCACTTTTGCCCCTTTTTTAATTAAATAGGCCAAAACCTTGTCCATATCTTTTCTCGCAGCATACATTAGTGCTGTAACACCATCTTCGTCTTTAGTATTTGGATTACCACCGCTATCTAAAATAGCACTCACTGTTTCAAGATCGCCCTTTGAAGCTGCTGTTAAAAGATAATTCACCGATTCTTCAGCATTTACCAGAGATGCAAAGAGAGAGATAATCATAAGAAAAAATAAATAGGTTGTTTTATACAATTTTTATTTTTTTTAATAAGGCTTGCATTGTAAGTCCCATATCTGTAGGCGATTTAGATATACTGACACCGACTTTTTCTAACGCATCGATTTTATCTATTGCAAGACCAGAGCCTTTAGAAATGATGGCACCTGCATGACCCATTCTTTTTCCTTTAGGAGCTGTAATACCCGCGATATAACCCGCAATAGGTTTTTTAATGTATTGTTTAATATATTCAGCAGCTAATTCTTCATCTGAGCCACCAATTTCGCCGACTAAGATAATACCTTTGGTACTCTTATCCTCCTCAAACATTTGCAAGCACTCAATAAAATTAAGTCCTTTGATGGGGTCACCGCCAATACCAACACATGTACTTTGGCCTAAGCCCAGTATAGTGGTTTGCTGAACAGCCTCATAAGTCAGCGTGCCAGATTTTGAAATAATACCAATGGTTCCAGGTAAATGAATATCGCCAGGCATAATACCAATCTTGCATTCACCAGGGGAAATAACGCCCGGACAATTGGGTCCAATAAGTTTGGATTGATTAGCTCGAATAGCTGCTTTTACATTAATCATATCTTGTGTTGGAATACCTTCGGTAATGCATACAATAATTTCGATACCTTCTTCCGAAGCCTCTATAATTGAATCTGCAGCAAAAGCTGGAGGAACATAAATTACTGATGCATTAGCCCCAGTTGTTTTGATAGCATCTCTGACTGTGTTAAATACTGGTAAATTAAGATGAGATGTACCACCTTTCCCTGGTGTGACACCACCGACTAATTTTGTACCATAAGCTAGCGCTTGTTCTGAATGAAAGGTACCTTGTTTCCCTGTAAAGCCTTGACAAATAACTTTGGTAGATTTATTAACAAGAATAGACATTTTATTTTTTGATAAGGTTTGTTGCAATAGTTGCTGCTTCTGTGAGGGTATTTGCAGCTTTAATATTTAAACCACTTGTCTGTAAAAGTTTTTTACCTAGATCAACATTAGTACCTTCTAATCTTACGACAATAGGTATTTCAATACCTACTTCTTTAACTGCTGCAATAATACCTTCTGCAATAATATCGCAACGCATAATGCCACCAAATATATTTACTAATACGACTTGTACGTTCTTGTCATCAAGAATAATTTTAAAAGCTTTAGCAACTGTTTCAGGAGTTGCTCCGCCACCGACATCTAAAAAGTTTGCAGGCTCACCCCCATAAAGCTTGATCAGATCCATTGTGGCCATAGCAAGACCTGCACCATTAACCATACAGCCGATATTGCCATTAAGTGCAATATAGTTTAATCCAGCATTAAAAGCCTCAGATTCTTTAGAGTCATTTTGAGACCAATCCCGAAGCTCAGCTAAACTTTTTTGTTTATAAAGTGCATTGTCATCGATATTTACTTTGCAATCGAGAGCCATAATTTTTTTGTGCGAAGTTATAACTAGTGGATTAATTTCTAATAAGGCTAAATTATTTTCAATAAAAGCCTTAAAAGCATTTTTAGCAAACTCTACGAAATCATTAATCATTCCTGTAGGCAATCCTAAGAAAAATGCAATCTTTCTTGATTGATAGTCCATGAGCCCATTAATTAAATTACAAGTTTCTTTGATAATTCTTTCAGGATTATTTTTAGAGATTTCTTCAATTTCCATACCGCCAGCAGAAGATGCAATCACAATAATTTTTTCTAATTGCCTATCAACTAATATGGAAAAATATAATTCTTTTTCAATATCGCATGACTCTTCGATAAGAAGTGTATTAACAGGCTGGCCGTTCGGCTTATTTTGATTAGTGACAAGTTTTTTATGAAGCAATGAATGAACAGCTTTAGCTGCTTCTTCATGAGAACTTACAATCTTAACCCCACCTGCTTTACCTCTACCACCTGCATGAATTTGAGCTTTAATCACGAAAGTAGGTGACTCTAACTGGGTTATTGATTGATCCAACTCGTCTATTGACTTAATTACAATACCTTTTGGAACAGAAATACCATATTTTTTAACTAATTGTTTGGCCTGATATTCGTGGAGATTCATGTTAAAAAAGGAAATAAATAAGTATTATTTTCTATGAATTTAGATAAACATGCTAGTTAAGAATTATATTTTCATGGCAATGTTAGAATTATTAATTTGTAGGCTAATATCATTTATTCATACTATGAAGTTATTAGTTCAATCCCCACTTAGTATTCAAAGTCGTTTAGCAGATATTTCTGAAATTTTAGGTGAGATATCGGCTCACCCAGCGCATCTTATCAATGATACTGCTGCTATGTTTGAGATTGAAACTGAATTATCATTAGACTTAAAAAAACAACTTGATCTAGAGCATATAGATTTTGCAGTTCTTGAATATTTCAGGACCTTAAGTGAATTTAGTTTATGTGTAATGGATATGGATTCAACACTCATTTCGATCGAATGTATTGATGAACTTGCAGATATGTGCGGTAAAAAAGAAGATGTCGCTTCAATCACTAAAAGTGCCATGAGTGGTGAAATTGATTTCACGCAAAGTCTCATTCAGAGAGTTTCTTTATTGGAAGATCTTGAGGAAGACATGCTTTTTAAAGTCATAGAGCAAAGATTAACTTTTAATGAAGGTACTCAGGCATGGATTGAAGCTTGTCGTAAGAATAATGTGACAACAGCAATAGTGTCAGGCGGTTTTAATTATTTTGTAGATTATGTGAAAAATAAATTAGAGATCGATGTTGCTATATCTAATCAACTAGAGATTAAAAATAAGAAACTCACTGGTAAAATATTGGGCCGAATTATAAATGACGAGGTGAAGGCTCAAACAGTAAGAGATTTTCAAGCAAAACTTAGCATTGATAAATTTCAAACAATTGTGATTGGTGACGGTGCAAATGACTTAAAAATGTTAGCTGAGGCCCAATATAGCATTGCGTATCATGCAAAGCCTATTGTTCAAGAAAAAGCAAGGTTTCAACTAAACTACTCAACTTTTAAAGGGGTATTGAATCTTTTTAAGGTTAAATGAGCTCTTCTCTTAAAAAGCCAACGCTATAACGCACTTCTTTATTTAATTTCTTATTTAAATCATTTTCAGCAAGAGCTCTGGGGCAGTATGCTCTAAAATCAATAGCTAAATGAACTAATGAATGTGAAGTAAAGTTACAGAACCAGCTTTCATATCTGGCACAATGATAGATTTTTTGTCGTAAGAAAGTGCTATATCAGCAGCAGCTGCGAAACCATCTTTATATAAACTCACCTTACCTTCTTGTACTTTAAAAATTTTTCCGTTTTTCCAGTCACTGATAAAGAAATTTTTTCCAGATTTAATTAAGCCATCTGCACCGCCAAATCCTTCAGCAACTTTAGTAATAGAATTATTTTTCAAATTAATTTTATATAAAATTCCACTTGAAAAATCAACTTCATATAGATCATTTTTAATAATCCAAAGACCATTGGGAGCCAAAATTTGCGGAGTTCTCTCATCAAGGACTATAGTGATTTTTTTATCGAGGGTAATTTTATAGATGGCGCCACCTGATTTTAAATTGCCACTATCACTTATATACAAATTACCAGAGGCATCTGCAACAATGTCATTTAAGAAAATAGGTGTTTGAGGAAATGCCATAGTGCTCCCAATTACAGCCCACTTTCCATTAGGCTCAACCTTCAAAACTCGATTTTTATCTGTTACATATAAAGATTTGCCATGAAAAGTCAAACCCTTAGGATCATCCATACCGCTTGAAAATGTTGACAGTTTTCCATCAACTGATATGCGAACAATTTTTCCATCACCATCTTTATTGAACTCACCTATTTCAGAAACGTAAATATCTCCCTTAGCATCTTGCACAACTGATTCAGGATTAATAAATCCTAATATTGTGTTGAGTGATTCATGTGCTTTTACGTTAATACCTGTGAGTAATAATAGGATTAAAAAAATACGTAAATTTTTCATAATAATTTTAAAAACTCGTTGTGGATTAAAAACACTTTTCATCAATACAGCCTTCTTCAGCCACACCTAAAGACAAGAGTAACTCTACCATTTTTGTATCGCCTTTGTCCTGTAGAACTCGAACAATAGATATGCCACCTTTCATCTTTTGATTAATTTCAGCACCTTTAGAAACAAGATAATTAACAATATCTGCTCTACCATCAAAAGCAGCATGATGAAATGCATTCATCTTAGTAACTGGATGCGTATAATTGATATTGGCACCATGATCTGCTAAATATTTAATTACTGGCAATTGTCCTTTCGCTGCAGCCATAAGAAAAGGGCTCCAAGCAAAATAGGTATGATTAATATCTACTTTTTTGACTTCAATGTATTTTTTAATAATTGGTAATTTACCTTCATTCAATGCAGCTGAAAATTCAATTTCCTCTGCATCTGTTAATGCAAAAAGTTGCATCGAAAAAGTAAGTAAAATAAATGTCAGTATTGCCTTTAAAGATTTATTCATATTAAGTGAGTCTTTCATTTAGTTAAAAAATTGATAAGCATTCGTAAACATTTTATACCATGGTGCCAATTCATCCCAGCTTCCCGGATACCAAGAGTTTTGTAGGACCCTATAAACTCTCTCAGGATGAGGCATCATAATTGAAAACCGGCCATTTTCGGAAGTAAATCCAGTAATTCCATTTGGAGAGCCATTAGGATTCATAGGATAAGTAGAAGTTCCCTTATGGTAATTATCAACATAACGAAGTGTTGCAAGTTGATGATTTAAAACATCATTCACCTGAGTTTCTGTTTGGTACTCTGCATATCCTTCGCCGTGAGCTACTGCGATTGGAAGAATCGCACCATTCATTCCAGCAAGAAATATAGAATTAGACTTAAGAATTTCAACTGAAACAAATCTTGCTTCAAATTGTTCAGATTTATTTTTGATGAAATGCGGCCATAATGCAGAGCCTGGAATAATTTCTTTGAGATTACTCATCATCTGGCAGCCATTACAAATACCGAGTGCAATGGTATTGGGCCTTGAAAAAAATGCTGTAAAAGCATCACGCGTTTTTGAGTTAAATAAAATAGATTTAGCCCAGCCTTCACCTGCCCCTAACACATCGCCATATGAAAAACCACCACATGCAACAAGCGCTGAAAAATCAGCTAATGATTTATGGCCTTCAATAATGTCTGTCATATGCACATCATGGGCTTCAAATCCTGCACTAGAAAATGCTGCTGCCATTTCAACATGACCATTTATGCCCTGTTCTCTGAGGATAGCAATTTTAGGTTTTGTTTTTTTAATGGCAAAAGATTCAGGGATTTCAAAATTAAATTTAGGATTAATTCCAGGATCAAGATCATCAGAAATTTGCGAGAATTCCTCTATTGCACACTCTGGATTATCTCTCATAGATTGCATTTTGTAGGATGTTTCAGTCCAAATACTTTGTAAGTTGGATCTGGTATCTTCAAAGACAATTTCATTTTTATAGTGAATCTGAATCCTTTGATTTAAATTGATAGATCCAATTAGGTAAGCATGTTGATTTAAGTCTTTATGGATTTTTGTGAGCGCAGCTGAAATAAATTCTTTTCTCACTTGTATAACAGCCCCCAATTCCTCATTAAATAGAATTGCATTAATATCAGTCCCACAATTAGTTAAATTAATATTTAAGCCACAACGGCCCGCAAAAGCCATTTCAGATAAAGTGGCAAAGAGTCCACCATCGGATCGATCATGATAAGCCTCAATCATGTTTTCTTTTTTAAGAGTTTGAATTACATGAAAGAATGCTTTAAGTGTCTTTGCGTTATCAAGTTTAGGAGGTATGTCACCCACTTCATTAAAAACAAGATTAAATGATGAGGCGCCCAATCGATTTTTACCTAAACCTAAATCGATATAAATAAGGCCACTATCTTTAAGATCTCTATTAAGGCAAGGAGTTAAAGTTTTTCTTGCATCAAAGACAGGGGCAAATACACTTACAATAAGTGATACAGGTGAGACCACGGTTTTTTCTTTTGTATTATCTAACCAGGTCGTTTTCATAGACATCGAATCTTTACCCACAGGAATGCTAATACCTAAGTCAGGGCAAAGATGTATGCCAATTTCTTCAACAGCATCAAATAAGGCAGCGTCCTGACCTGTATGACCCGCAGACGCCATCCAATTAGCTGATAATTTAATATCTTCAAAATTATTAATCGATGCTGCAGATAAATTGGTAATGGATTCACCTAGCGCCATACGAACAGAAGCTTTTGCGTCAATCAATGCAATAGGCGTTTTTTCGCCAATTGCAAAAGCTTCGCCTAGTATCGTATCAAAAGATGACAATGTCACGGCAACATCAGCAACAGGAACTTGCCATGGGCCTACAAGCTGATCTCTCGCAATCAATCCCGTTACTGTTCTGTCCCCAATATGGATTAGGAACATTTTATTTGCAACGGCGGGATATCTTAAAATACGATAAGCAGCATCTTTAATATCAATAGTTTCTGTTTTGATAACTTTAATTGTTATTTCTTTTCGCTTCACATTGCGAGTCATCCTAGGGGGCTTACCTAATAAAATAGATAAATCCATATGGACTACGTCTTTTTTAAGGAGACTATCTTCAACGATTAGGTGCTTATCTTTTTTTGCAATTCCTAAAATCGCGAAGGGGCATCTTTCTCGATTACAAAGTGACTTAAATAAATCAAGATCTTTTTCTTGAATAGCTAATACGTATCGCTCTTGAGCCTCATTACACCAAAGTTCACGTGGTGACATACTCGGCTCTTCATTATTAATTGAACGTAATTGTAAAGTGGCACCTACACCCCCATCATTCACCAACTCAGGAAAAGCATTTGATAAACCACCAGCCCCTACATCATGAATACTTAAAATAGGATTTTCTGTACCTAATTGCCAGCATCGATCAATGACTTCTTGAGCTCTTCTTTGTAATTCAGGATTACCACGTTGCACAGAATCAAAATCCAAATTTTCTGAATTAAATCCAGTACCCATACTTGAGGCTGCACCACCCCCTAAACCAATCAGCATCGCCGGACCACCTAATTGGATTAGAAGAGCACCTGGAGGTATTGCATGCTTTTTAGTGTGAATATTATTAATACTTCCAATACCTCCTGCTAGCATTATGGGCTTATGAAAACCCTTTACTTCATCATCGTGTTTAATTTCTAAAGTTCTGAAGTAACCTGCGATGTTAGGTCTCCCGAATTCATTGTTATAAGAAGCGGCTCCAATTGGTCCATCAATCATAATTTGGAGCGCTGATGATATTCGGGAAGGTACACCATATTTAATTTTTTCCCAGGGTTGAATAAATTCAGGAATATGTAAATTAGAAACTGAAAATCCTGTAAGACCTGCTTTAGGTTTTGAGCCTCTTCCCGTTGCACCTTCATCTCTAATCTCACCTCCTGCCCCTGTGGCAGCTCCTGAGAAAGGAGATATTGCTGTTGGATGATTATGAGTTTCCACTTTCATAATAAAGTGAGTTAATTCCTCATGATCACTATAAATACCATTTTGATTTGGATAAAATCGATTGATTTGAGTACCCTCTATAATAGAAGAGTTATCGGAATAAGCTACAATCGTATTACCGGGATGTAATTGATGTGTATTTTTAATCATATTAAAAAGCGATGTGGATTGCTTCTTACCATCTATAATCCAATCAGCATTAAATATCTTATGGCGACAGTGCTCTGAATTTGCTTGAGCAAACATCATAAGTTCTGCATCAGTGGGATTTCTTTTGATTGAACTAAAGTAATTAAATAAATAATCGATTTCATCTTCAGATAAAGCAAGTCCGAGATTTTTATTAAACTCATTTAAGACTTGTTTTCCACCTTCAAGCATTTCAGCATACTGGATAGGTTTAGGTGGTGAGTCAGAAAAAAGAAATTGGGCATCATCAAGATTAAAAATTGAAACTTCTGTCATACGATCATGAAGCAGAATAGAAAGCGATTTCTTTTCATCATCCGACAATAAAGACTCGTTTTTTAATTCAATATAAATAGCAACAGCTCTCTCGATACGTTTTATTCCATGGAGCCCACAATGTTTTGCAATATCCGTAGCTCTTGAAGCCCATGGGGATATAGTGCCTGGACGGGGAATAGTGATAATCGAATTATTTTTAAATTCTAATTTGTGAGCCTTAGGACCATAACGTAGAATTTTTTCTAAGGCAGTCTTATCTATGTCTACAATTTTTATTCCACACCATACGATATGAATATACTCAGAATAAATAGCTTTGATTTGATTATTTATCGTTTGAAGTTTTTGAAGCAGCTTTTCTTTTCTAAACTTTGAATAAGCTGGACCACCAGCAATATGAAAAATTTCTTGGTTTTGCATGTTTTGCATAGTGTAATAAGACCTTACTTTAAGCTTGTGATTTTAACAGAAGCTATTTTTTTAAACCTTGTTAATTTTTAATAAATTAACTGGAAAAGTAAATCGAGGTTTGATAGAAAATAAAGCTAAAAACCCAGGCTAGAAGGAGCGCCCATGAGACTGAATAAATTACTAATGAAAGACTTTTAGATTCGTTTTTTAGAGTGGCGATCGTGGAGAGGCAGGGTGTATAAATGAGAGTAAAGATCATAAAGCTAATGGCTTGTATTTGATTAATATTGCTATAAAGGTGATGAGCCAGAGCAGTTCCTTCCATACCATAAATCACAGCTAAGGCACCGATTACAATTTCTTTTGCAATAAAGCCAAAAATCAAAGCAATCACCAATTGTTCATTAATACCAATCGGTTGAAAAATAGGGGATAACCATTTACCTAATTGGCCTGAATAAGTTAATTCACTCGCGATAGGAACATCTGTCGGGAAATGGGTTAAAGCCCATACAAGAAGGACACCAATAACAATAAACTTTGAAGCGCGGGTTAGAAAATATTTAATTTCGAGCACACTCCTTTTAATAACATGATTTAGAGTTGGAAACCGGTAGGGTGGTAATTCAATAATAATAGGCTCTTTATTTTTAAACTGATTTTTAAAAACTAAAGCTGAAATAAAGATCGTCAAAAAGCTTAATAAATAGAGACCATAAAGCACTAAAGCACCATATTTGGCGCTAAAGAGTGCTGAGATAATAAATAAAAATACTTGGAGTCGTGCCGAACATAATGAAAATGGAATCACAAACATTGTTAAAAGTCTGAGTTCTTTTGTACGCATAATTTTAGTACCCATGAGAGCTGGAACATTGCAACCAAAACCCATAAGCATCATGACAAATCCTCTACCATCTAAGCCTATTTTTTCCATCAAAGTATCCATTAAAAATGCAGCCCTAGAAAAATAACCACTATCTTCTACAACACTCATAATGAGAAAAAAAAGAATAATGATTGGGACAAAAGAGGCTACTGTGGTGACGCCAAGATAAAGACCATCTAAAAGTAGACTTTGAAAAATACTATGATGATTGACAAATAAAGGTTCAAGATAATCTATTCTAAAAAAATTAAAGAATTGAGTCATTAGATCTTGAATAGGCTTTCCTAGTGAGAAGATAAACTGAAAAATCGAAAATACAATAATGAAGAAAATAGGTAGGCCCCAGTATGGATTTAAAAAGAACGAATCTAATTTCTTTGTATTCTTATCGTTTAGTTTGAGGGGGAATTTAACAGTTGATTTAATCAAAGCCTGAATTTTTTTTCCATTAGATATTTGATCAGATACATTAAGGGGTTTAATTTTTTTTATTGGAAAAGTGATTTTTTGATTCATCACCTGGGCACATGCTTTCAAAAGCTCAGTCATACCCTCACCATATTTAGCACTTATTTTTACAACTGGAATTTTAAGTTTTCTCTCTAAAATCCTGTCGTTAATCGTAATTCCCATTTTTTTTGCTTCATCACTCATATTGAGTGCAAGCAAACAGGGAATATGAAGATTTTTAAGTTGCAACATTAAAGAAAGTTGTCGTTCAATTTGGGAGCTACATAAAACTACAATGGCTAAATCAATCTTGTTATGATTGATAAAGCCTTGCACAATTTTTTCATCTTCAGACAAGCCTTGAAGATCATAAATACCAGGAAGATCAACCAATTCTGATATATGGCCACCCAGTAATGTTTTGACTGCATGAAGATCAACAGTAATACCCGGCCAATTTCCCACGCGCGCAGATGAACCGCTTAAGCGATTAAATAAGGTTGACTTACCCGTATTGGGCATACCTAAGAGAGCAATACGTTTCATGCGGCAGTGGGGGTAATCTGAATGAGTGATGCTTCATGCTCTCTAATCATGAGCTCAGTAGTATCAATCATCACATGAAAAGGGCCTTTAAATTGAGCTTTTCTCAAGACAGTGATTTTCTTCCCACATCGAAGCCCCATGGCATTAAATCTTTGTATAAGTGAGGGGTCCATTTTGAGCGCATGGATTACACCGCATTGGCCTTCTGATAATTTTAATAAGGTAATCATAGCTATCTAAATGATAATGATTCTTATTATTATATATAAAAAAGCCTGCTTGGCGCAGGCTTTATAAGGTTTCTAAGCCCATTTTTTTATTTGCGATTGTCTATAATTTTAGCTTTTGCTTTTAGGTCCAGCATAAGTTTATCAAGTTGTGATTGTTGAAGTGTTTTAGCTAAACTCTCTTTTACTTTATCAAAGTCTGGTGCCTGAAGCGGTCTTGTATCTTCTAACTTAATCACATGCCAGCCATATTGAGTTTGTACAGGTGTTGTCGTGAAAGTACTTTTCTTGATTGAAGTCAGAGCTTCAGTAAATGGCTTTACCATCGTATTTGCTGGAAACCACCCTAAGTCACCACCTTTGTCTTTTGAGCCCGAGTCTTTTGATTTATCTTTCGCAATTTTGCTGAAGATACCGCCTTTATTGAGTTCAGTAATTACATCTTTAGCTTCTTGCTCACTTGCTACAAGAATATGTTTTGCATTGAATTCTTGTGCACCTAAATCTTTCTTGTACTTTTCATAGGCATTTTTAATGTCAGATTCAGAAATGGGATTTTTTTGCACATAGGTCTGCAAAAAGGTGTTGTACAATATTTCTTTGCGCGCTAGCTCTTCTTTTAAAAGATAGTTTATATCCTTACTAAGTCCAGTTCTCTCCGCCTCTTGGCTTATGAGCTCCATAGCAATCATACGGTTGATAATCATATCATTAAGATTGTCATCCATTTTTTGACCGCGATTTGCAAGGTCTTTCACCACAAAATCATATAGATTCTTCTTGATAGGTTTACCATTCACTGTGATGCTGAAATCAGCTGCTTGAGCTAAATTTCCCAGTTGGAAAATTAAAATAAAAATAAAGGTTTTGATAAAAGAAAACATAAATCTCCTTAGCTATTAATATTAAAAAGTGATTCCTTAGGGCAAGTCAGCTTTGATACTTAATGCATGAATTTTTTGAGGAATTAGATCTTTAAGCGCGTCGTATACTATGCGATGCCTCATTATCATTGATTTTCCTGAAAAATGCGAACTAGTAATTTCTAACGTGAAATGACTGCCCCCATTATTGCCGCTATGGCCATGATGGCGATCACTTAAGTCTTTCAGGCTTAAGTGTGTAGGTTCTAAGAATGCGAGTCTTTCTTTAATAAGATCTTGAAGCATAAATGTTAAGGAAGTGTTTTTCTAAAAGGCTTCACATCAACAGAAGCGAAAACACCAAAAGTATAAAAAGGATCTTCATGAGCCCAAATTATTGCATCATTGATTGAAGAAAATTCAGCCACAATAAGACTGCCTGTAAAACCATCTATGCCAGGATCGCTTGAATCGATGGCAGGAAAGGGACCTGCGAGAAGAAGCTTGCCTTGTTCCTGTAATATTTTGATCCGTGCTAAATGCTGTGGCCTGTAAACCATTCTTTTGTAGAGGGTATTTTCTTTATCTTTGGCGATGATGGCATAAAACATATTATTTGCGATGAGTTCTTGATGCTAAGACACCAATGAAGGCAGCGTAACATATGATTAATCCTGTAATACCAAATAGTTTAAAATTAACCCAGGCATTTGTTGAAAAACTAAAAGCGATATAAAGATTAAGAATACCTAGGCCAGCAAAAAATAGTACTGAGGTCATATTAATTTGATTCCAAGTTTTTTCATTTAATTGAATTTGTTGACCCAGTAGATTTTTAATAAGATTTTTTTTATTGAAAAATTGGAAAAATAAAAGTACAGCTGATAGCAGCCAATATAAAATAGTGGGCTTCCATTTGATAAAGTTTTCATCATGGAGCCATAAAGTGGTGCCGCCTAAAATACTGATTAATACTGCATTAAATATGAGTAATTTATCTACCCTCTTATGAATAAGTTTACTATAGATAACTTGAAAAATCGTAGCGCCAATAACGACTAATGTTGCGATATAAATATCTGAAAATTTATATGCAATAAAAAAAAGGATGACAGGAAAAATATCAAAAAGAAATTTCATTTATTAAATTACCATAAGGCTTTCTTCATTATCTTTGATAAAGACTATCTGATAAAATGGTAGTTCATATTGAAGCACCTATACTCATGATTGATCTTCACTCACATTCTACTATATCTGATGGTTTATTAACTCCAACTGCCCTAGTTCAACATGCACACTCTAAGGGCATTAAAGTTCTTTCTTTGACAGACCATGATGATATAGAAGGATTAAAAGAAGCCACTTCAGAAGCAAAATTATTGGGTATGTATTTAATTCATGGCGTAGAAATTTCAGTCACTTGGAAAAGATGCACAGTTCATATCATTGGCTTAAATGTGGATTCAGAGAATAAAACACTCTTACAAGGACTTTCTTCTATTCGAGAAGGGCGCTTTGAAAGAGCCAAACTAATGGCTGAAGCACTAAGTCAAATAGGTATTAAAGGAAGCTTAGAGGGTGCTTTAAAATATGCAAAATCGGGCATTATCGGTCGTACGCATTTTGCAAGATTTCTCGTTGAAACAGGTTATGCTAAAGACGTAAGAACGGTATTCAAAAATTATCTTGTTAAAGGTAAGCCAGGTTTTATTGAACACACATGGGCTAGTTTAGATAAAGCACTTTCATGGATTCATGAAAGTGGCGGTGTTGCAGTTATCGCTCATCCTGCTCGTTACGATTTAGGAAAAAATAATCTTTTAGCACTTTTAAATGAATTTAAAGATTTGGGTGGTCAAGGAATTGAAGTCATCTCAGGAAGTCATACAGCTGAACAATCATTAAAATATGCAAGAATTTCAAAAGACTTTCAACTTCTCGCATCTACTGGATCTGATTATCATGGCCCAGGTATTTCTTACAGGGAAATGGGAGCTTTACCGAGGCTGCCTGAAATATGCGACCCAATATGGGAAAATTGGAATGAAGTTAATGGCTTTTTAAACTAATTTTTTTAAAACATATATTTCTTGAATGAATTTATGAATATTCAAATAAAATGAGATTCTACATATGGAATTAACTGCTATACAAAAAATTACAGTTTATGCACTTCCCATTATCTTTGCTATAACGGTTCATGAGGCAGCTCACGGATATGTTGCGAAGTATTTTGGGGATTTGACCGCTTATAACCAAAATAGAATCAGTCTTAATCCTTTAAGGCATATTGATCCTGTCGGCACAATCATCCTCCCGGCTTTAACCGTTTTTTTAGGAGGTATTTTATTTGGATGGGCTAAGCCTGTACCTGTTAATTTTATGAATTTACGCCATCCTAAAAAAGATATGTTTTGGGTTGCTGCGGCCGGTCCTTTTTCAAATTTGATTATGGCAATTTTTTGGGCAATATTATTTGGTCGTAGCGCTTACTTTCCAGAGTCAATGGCTGACTTTGTTCAACAAATGAGTAATGCAGGCATTATAATAAATTTATCTTTGATGATATTAAATTTAATTCCTTTACCACCTCTGGATGGGGGAAGAATTGCTGTGAGTTTATTGCCGAATCATCTAGCAAATAAGTATGCTCAAGTTGAGCGTTACGGTTTTTTAATTTTGATTATTTTATTAATAACTCACATTCTTGATTTGATCATTTTTCCACTTATTCAGATTAGTCAAAATCTAATTTTGTGGATATTTGTCTAGGAGCTAAGTTAAAAGTTATGGCTATCGAACGTGTCATATCTGGTATGCGACCCACAGGCAATCTTCATTTGGGACACTATAATGGGGTTTTGAAAAATTGGATCAGTCTCCAACATGAGTTTGAATGTTTTTTCTTTGTCGCGGATTGGCATGCTCTTACTACTCACTATGACTCCCCAGAAATTATTGAAGAAAACGTTTGGGAAATGGTAGTGGATTGGCTTGCAGCTGGCGTTGATCCAGTAACAGCAACTATTTTTATTCAATCTAAAGTTCCTGAGCACGCCGAACTTCATACCCTACTTTCGATGATTACCCCTCTAGGCTGGTTAGAAAGAGTGCCGACTTATAAGGATCAACAAGAAAAATTATCTTCGAAAGATTTATCTACTTATGGATTCTTAGGTTATCCCTTATTACAAAGTGCAGATATTTTAATTTATAAGGCAACTCAAGTTCCTGTAGGTGAAGATCAAATTCCCCATATTGAATTTACTCGTGAAATTGCAAGACGCTTTAACCACCTCTATGGAAAAGAAGTGGGATTTGTTCAAAAAGCCGAAGAGGCGATTAAAAAATTAGGCTCTAAAAAAAGTAGTCTCTACGTGCAGATGAAAATAGCATATCAAGAAAACGGTGACGATGAGGCTTTAGATTCGGCTCGAATACTTATTGAAGAGCATCAAGGTCTAAGTTTAGGAGATAAAGAGAGGTTGTTAGGCTTTTTAGAGGGTGGTGGCAAAATGATTCTAGTTGAGCCAGAATATAAATTAACACCTGCATCGAAGATGATTGGTTTAGACGGCCAAAAAATGTCTAAATCTTATAACAATATGATAACCCTAAGAGAGTCTCCTGAATCCGTCGAGAAAAAAATTAAAACAATGCCAACAGATCCTGCTCGTATTAGGAGAAATGATCCAGGAAATCCAGACCACTGCCCCGTGTGGCAGTTACATCAAGTATATTCAAGTAATGAGGTGAAAGCTTGGGTTGAAAAAGGATGTAAGGAGGCTAAAATAGGATGTATTGAATGTAAGCAACCTGTGATTGATTCTGTTAATAAAGAACTTAAATCAATTCAAGAAAGAGCTGCTAAATATATCGAGGACTCCGATCTTGTAAAAAATATTGTAATGGAAGGCTGTGAAAAAGCTAGAAAATTAGCGAGAGAAACCATGCGAGAGGTAAGAGAGGCTATGGGGTTAAATTACTAATGAATCAAGAAGTACACGCAGTAAAAATTGGAAAAATTCATGGCGAGAATATTGAGGTATTACCTCAGGACCTCTATATTCCGCCTGACGCACTTGAAATTTATTTAGAGGCTTTTGAAGGCCCGCTAGATCTTCTTTTATATCTTATCAGAAAACATAACTTAGATATTCTTGATATACCTATGGCTGCCTTAACAATTCAGTATATGGATTATGTGGAAAAGATGAAAGAAATTAAACTTGAGTTAGCTGCAGATTACTTACTTATGTCTGCAGTCTTGATTGAAATTAAATCAAGAATGTTATTGCCAAAGAAAACAGCTGAAGTAGATACTGAGCAGGATCCGCGTGCTGAACTTGTTCGAAGACTTATGGAGTACGAGCTCATTAAATTAGCATCTGAAAAGCTTACAAAAATGCCGCAAGTTGGAACCGATCTTTATGTCGCTAATGCTTATTTTGAAAAAATTACAGAAATAACTTATCCAGATGTATCTATTGATGAAATATTCACAGCATGGAAAAATATTTTAAATCGAGCAAAAAATTTTGATATTCATAAAGTAACCCGCAATGAACTTTCTGTAAGAGAGTATATGACAATAATTTTAAGAAAACTTCAAAAAGAAGAGTTTGTTGAGTTTTCATCATTATTTGATGTCACTAAAGATAGAATTCAAATATTAGTTATTTGTTTTTTAGCTATATTAGAATTAGCAAGAGAGCGACTAATTAAAATAATACAGCAAGAAAGTTGTTCACCTATATATATTAAACTTCAGGTCAATTGAGAAATGACAGACTTAAATAACACATCAAAAATTAAACAAATTCTAGAGGTAGCGTTATTAACAAGTGCTAATCCCCTTTCTTTAGATGATTTACAAAAATTATTTGCAGAGAAAATTGAGCGATCCACATTAAGAATGATACTAGATGAACTTAAAATAGAATGGCAGCCTCGTACAATGGAATTGGTGCTTGTTGCCTCAGGCTACAGATTTATAGCGCGAGATGAATATTCAATCTATCTTTCGAGATTAAGCCCTGAAAAAGTTCATAAGTATAGTCGAGCTGTGATGGAAGTCCTAGCAATTGTGGCTTATAGACAGCCAGTGACTCGAGGAGAGATTGAGGAAATTAGGGGTGTTGCACTTAATCCTAATGCCATTAGACAACTTCAAGAAAGAGATTGGATTGATATAATTGGCCAAAAAGAAGTACCTGGCAGACCTTCTTTATATGCAACCACAAAACATTTTTTAAATGATTTTAATTTAAGATCTTTATCTGAGCTCCCTGATATTAAAAGTTTCCTCCAAAATGAAATTCCGTTAAATGTCTGATATTAAGTTATTGATAACTGATTTTCTTAATGCGTTTACAAACTCAAAAATCATCTAAGGATCTCAAGCTAATCATCCCACCTAAAACGCAACGTTTGCATAAACTACTTGCCCAATCTGGAATAGGTTCTAGACGTGAAATGGAAAAATATATAGAAGCAGGTCGAGTTCATGTCAACGGGAGTCCTGCAACATTAGGCCAATTAATTCACGACCTAGATATCATCAAGATTGACGGCAAAATAGTTCATCTTTTCTTCGATTTAAGATTTCCTAAAATGCTAATCTACCATAAACCTGAAGGAGAGATTGTTTCAGTAAGTGATCCACAAAAAAGAGCTACAGTATTTTCAAAGTTACCTAGAATTAAAAACGAAAAATGGATTTCTATAGGACGTCTTGATATAAATACCTCGGGGCTTCTAATATTTACAACTTCAGGTGATCTCGCTAATCGTCTCATGCATCCTAAATTTGAAATTGAACGTGAATATGCTGTCCGAATCTTTGGAGAATTAACTGAAGATCAAATATTAAAATTAAAATCTGGTGTTAAATTAGAGGATGGTTTTGCAAAATTTGATGACATTCGATATCAAGGAGGCGAAAGTGCTAATCGATGGTACCAAGTCATATTGATGGAGGGAAGAAATCGAGAAGTCAGACGATTATTTGAGCACTTTAATCTACCAGTAAGTCGGCTTATTCGAACTAGGTTTGGCCCTATATCACTTCCGTCGAGAGTAAAAAGAGGCATGATGCTAGAGCTTGAGGTGAAAGAAGTTGAGAAGATTTTAAAATGGCTTGATATACCTTTTTCGATAGTGAGTCGTAATGAAAGTCTCAATAAAGTTAAAGCTCGTAAAAAACACGCTCATCCTTCACCGTATGCACCCAAACTGAAGCTTGATCATAAAATAAAGCTAGACAAGAAGATTAAGAAAATTGGAAGAAAATTAATAAAAAGAAGAATCAGAAGTGACTCCGATATTAAAAAGACTTAATCAGGCAGTTGAGATTTTTGTAACATAAATACGAATTCATTTCCCAAAGAAACATCTAGCCAGTAAAACTCTTGCGCTGGGAATTTATTTAATAATATTTCTTTGTTGTATCCAATTTCAATAATCAATATACCCTCGTCATTAAGATATTGCTTTGCTTCATTAATGATTCGTATCGTATGATCTAAGCCGTCATTTCCACTTCCTAAAGCCATACTTGGCTCTTTTAAAAATTCTTGAGGAAAGTCATCTACCGAAGCTTGATTAACATAAGGAGGATTTGAAATAATGAGATCATATTTTTTCCCTTTTAACGAATTGAATAAATCAGACTGAATTAACTCAACACGCTCTGACAATCCATAGTGCTCAATATTGATTCGAGCTACCTGTAATGCTTTTTCAGATAAGTCGACAAAATCAATTAAAGCATTTTGGAAGCTATGGGCCATCATAATACCTAGGCAGCCACTTCCAGTGCATAAATCTAGAGCACTGTATATTTTTTCAGGATCCTCAATCCATGGATAAAGATGTTCACTTATCGGTTCAGCAATTAAAGACCTAGGGATAATGACTCGTTCATCAACATAAAATTTATAATTTTTTAACCAAGCCTCATTAAGTAGATAAGCAGTTGGGATTTTATCGTTAATTCTTTTTTCAATATAAAGTAATAAATCTTTTTTTTCTTTATTCGTTAAGTGAGCATCTAAAAAGTTTTGTATCGTATCATGAGGTAAATGTAAAAAACCAAAAATAAGCCAGACAGCCTCGTCATATGCATTCAAAGTTCCATGGCCAAAAAAAATATCAGAATTCTCAAATCGACTGACGGCGTATCTTAACCAATCACGAATTGAAGATAGCTCACTAAGTATTTGTGTTTGGCTCAAGCGAGAATCTTAAGAGGCGTTAATTTACAGATATTTTTAAGTAGCCTAATATCTAGAGCATAAATATACTTAGTAATTTGATGACTATCAAACCAAGTTAATACTTTTAAGACAGCACTACAATTTTTTATACCAAATACCTTCATAATTTAAATGCCTCTCAGTAATTCGTTAATACCTACTTTACTAAGAGTTTTTTCATCTACTTTTTTGACAATAACAGCACAGTAAAGACTATAAGAACCATCTTTTGAAGGAAGATTACCTGAGACCACAACAGAACCTTTAGGAATTCTGCCGTATGTTACTTCGCCTGTCTCACGATCATAAATTTTGGTAGATTGACCAATGTAAACACCCATAGAAATAACTGCATTATCCTCAACAATTACGCCTTCAACTACCTCTGACCGAGCTCCAATAAAACAGTTATCCCCAATGATAGTTGGGCCAGCTTGAATAGGTTCTAATACCCCGCCAATACCTACACCACCAGAAAGGTGAACATTTTTACCAATTTGTGCACAAGAACCAACAGTTGCCCAGGTGTCGACCATAGTTCCCTCACCCACATAAGCACCAATATTTACATAAGACGGCATGAGCACAACATTTTTACCGATAAATGAACCATGTCTTGCAATAGCATTTGGCACAACGCGGTAACCTCCCGATTTAAAATCTTCATCTGTGAAATTAGCAAATTTTGAAAATACCTTATCAAAGTAATTGGTATAACAACTATTCATGACTTCATTGTCGTATAGTCTAAAAGATAGAAGTACCGCTTTTTTAATCCATTGATGCGTTTCCCATTCTTGCGAATCTTTAATGCGAGTTGCTACTCGAAGAGAGCCATTATTTAAGCCATTGAGTACTTCATCTACGCTATCTTTAATTTCTTTTGATGCATTTTTTGGATTGATTTCAGCTCTTATTTCAAAGGCATTTTCGATAATTGATTTTAATTGATCCATGAGAGTATATTTTTAAGTTAAAACAGTATTTTATATTAAAGTCTTGCGAAATTAATAAGATTGGTTTGATTCGTAGATAGGCTTAAATTTATTTGCCAGATTGGTGAGATCTTCAATACGGTTGTCATCTGATGGGTGAGTACTTAAAAATTCAGGTGGTTTTTTTGTATCTTGTTTTTTCATTTTTTCCCATAAAGTCACTGCAGCGAAAGGGTTAAAGCCTGATCTTGCAGCAAGCTCAAGACCAATAGCGTCAGCTTCTCTCTCTTGCATACGGCTATTAGGAAGTGCAAAAAAAAGAGTAGCACCTAATGAAGCTGCTTGCACAGCAGCATTAGACTTATTTCGACTACTTTTATTAGATATATAAGCGGCAAACCCAATTAAACCTAACTGTTGAATAGCTGCTGTCGACATTCTTTCTCGTCCATGTTCAAGAAGTGCATGGGAAATTTCGTGGCCTATAACCGCTGCTAATTCATCATCTGTTAGGTTAAGTTTTTGAATTAGACCTGAATAAACCATAATTTTCCCATAAGGCATGCAGTAAGCATTGACATCTTCACTCTCTTCTACATTTATTTCCCAGGACCATTGACTTGCCTCAGTTTTAAAATAAGGCACTTTAGCAATAAGCTGATTACTAATTTTTTTTACGCGACTTACTTGAGAAGCGTTAATATTAAGTTTATTTTGTTTATTTGCTTCTTTGAGTACAGTTCGATAACTGTCCCGCGCCATATTTGCCACCATATATTCCGGCATTAGGAGAAGTTGTTTTCTACTGATATTCGATTCATTTTTTAAAATAGTACTAGCACAGCCACCGGTAAGAAATATTAGTAAAAATAGAATCCAATATTTCATTTTTAAAATAATATTTGGCTCCCTAGCTCAACTACACGGTTGGGAGGTAATTTAAATTGATTAGTAATCGTTTCTGCGCTTCTGAATAAACTGATAAATAACTTTTTTCTCCAGTAACTCATATTATCTTTTGGTATGGCTAATAAAATTTCCTTACCAATAAAATAAGAGCTATTCATTGGATCAATTTTGATGTCATTTTTTATGTTTAGGGCAAGATCCTTAGGAAGGTTAGGTTGATCTTTAAATCCATACTTCACAATCACTTTATAAAAATCATGGGGAAGTTTTTCAATAGCAACACGATCTTTTGAAAGGGAATGGGGATAATCCATAAACATCACAGTTAAGATAATAACTTTTTCATGAATCACCTTATTATGTTTAAGATTATGAAGCAGGGCGTGTGGCACACCATCTGGATTAGGCGTTAAAAATATTGCTGTACCTTCCACCCGAGGGGGAGGGTTAGTTCCCATAGTGGTAATGAATGAATTAATTTCAATAGCCTCACTTTTAAGTATTTTGTAAAGAAGTGCACGTCCCTTTTTCCAGGTGGTCATTAAAATAAAAATAACAGAGCCAATCAAAATTGGGAACCAGCCACCATCAGGTATTTTTAAAATATTTGCACTAAAGAATGCAAGATCGATCATTAAAAAGATTGCCATGAAAATAACTGTCTTTATGGAATTCCATTTCCATACTTCATAAAACACAAAGCTTGCGAGAAGTGTCGAGATCACCATATCACCTGTGACTGCAATACCATAAGCTCCT
The DNA here is from genome assembly GCA_005797835.1 of Methylotenera sp. Taxonomy (GTDB): domain Bacteria; phylum Pseudomonadota; class Gammaproteobacteria; order Burkholderiales; family Methylophilaceae; genus Methylopumilus. The sequence continues at coordinate 18,881 of SYKG01000042.1, read as the reverse complement.
GCAAGATTACCTGAGCTTTTGAAGGTCACTACTAAAGCCATAACTGCAATCATTAAGAGCCAATTAATTCTTGGAAGATAAATTTGTCCCTCTTGGTTTTCGGAAGTGTGCTCGACAAGCATTCTTGGTAAGAAACCTAATTGAAGAGCTTGTCTTGAGACTGAAAAAGCGCCTGTGATCACAGCTTGTGAGGCAATAATTGCAGCGAGTGTCGCTAAAATAATAAGAGGTATGACAAGAAATTCAGGCGCCATGAGATAAAAGGGATTTTTAATGTTTTCAGGATTACTTAGAGTCAGCGCACCTTGCCCAAAGTAATTTAATGTAAGCGCTGGAAGTACAAAAATAAACCATGCCAGTCTAATTGGCTTCCGTCCAAAATGCCCCATATCTGCATAGAGTGCCTCAGCGCCGGTGACTGATAAAACAACCGCGCCTAATGCTACGAATGCCACCATTGGAGATAGCTGGAAGAAATGAAATGCATACAATGGATTAATGGCTGCGAGCACATGTGGCTCCAGTGCAATATTAATAATTCCCAATAGTGCGAGCGTTAAGAACCAAAAAAACATAATAGGGCCAAAGAAAGTGCCCACAACATTCGTCCCCTTACTTTGTGCGTAAAATAAAATAAATAACACGACAAGAGTTATAGGAATAATAAGATGACTTAAAGAGGGTGCTACAACTTCAAGACCTTCGATCGCAGATAAAACAGAAATTGCAGGGGTAATCATTCCGTCTGCATAAAACATACATGCCCCGAGAATACCTAAAACCATAATCAAATTTCTTTTATTGCCACTAGACGCATTTTTATTAGCAAGAGAGAGGAGCGCCATGATGCCTCCTTCACCCCTATTGTCAGCTCGCATAATAAAGGCAACATATTTAGCTGACACAATCATAATGAGTGACCAAAAAATAAGAGACAGAATGCCGAGGACGTTAAACTGGGTAAGCGCAACAGGATATTTGCTGAGAGAAAAAACTTCTTTCATAGTGTATAGCGGGCTTGTACCAATATCACCAAATACAACACCTAATGCTGAAAGTGAAAGTGTAGCTAGAGAAACTTTGTGATTTTTTTTATCTTCCATATATGCGTGAGTTTTTTTATTCAACCTAAAATCATTTATTTTTTAAGGTTTGAAATATTTGCGTCAGCTTGCCCATAGTTCAGTTGAATATGAATTTTATCATCAAGTTTTAACTGGTTTATATTGTTTACAATCCCACCATCAATATTTGTAATGATGGAATAACCTCTTGATAAGACAGCTTGCGGACTTAAATGGTCTAGATTTAATTTCAATTTATCGATATGTAAACGATATTGGATTAACGCACCCCTCAAACTTCGATTAATTCTCTGTATATATTGATGAATCTGTTCTTTTTGTCTTTGAATTTGTTGGCGAGGTGATATAAGACGTTTTTCTAAATAATCAATTTTCTGAATCAATTCACGAATAAGACCTGTCATAACTCTATTTAACTGGTTTTTGTAAATTTGAATTGTTTTGATGATTTCGACAGTAAAACTTGTGACGAGTTCTGCAGCGCCTGTGGGTGTAGGTGCTCTTAAGTCAGAAACAAAATCAGCTATAGTCGTATCAGTCTCATGCCCAATGCCTGTGATGGTAGGTATTCTCGATGAAAAAATCGCTCGCGCTACTATTTCTTCATTGAAAGCCCAAAGATCTTCAATCGAGCCCCCACCTCGCGCTAGAATAAGAACATCACATTCCATTCTTGTATTTGCAGTGTCAACAGCTTTGATAATTGCAAGAGGTGCCTCCTTACCCTGCACCAGACTAGGATAAATTATGACCCTAATATGCGGGCTTCGTCTTTTCAGTGTGATTAAAATATCCTCAATGGCAGCACCACTGATTGAAGTGATAATACCGATAGTTTTTGGAAATTGAGGGATAGGTTTTTTGCAAGAAGCTTCAAAAAGACCCTCTTTAAAGAGCTTTTCTTTTAATTGATTAAAGGCTTCTGATAAAAGTCCAGCACCTGCATGTCTAATTAATTCAATATTAAGCTGATATTCCCCCCTTGACTCATATAAACTGATAAAACATTTTGCTTCAATTTTTTCGCCATTTTTTGGAACCCAGTCAGCCGCCATATTTTTATTTTTAAACATGGTGCAACGAACCTGTGCCTCATCATCTTTAAGAGAAAAGTACCAATGTCCAGAAGATGCACTTATGAAATTAGAGATTTCGCCTGAAATCCAAAATGAGGGAAAACTTTGCTCAAGAAGCTCTCTTACGAGACGGTTAATTTCTTTAACAGAAAAAACTTTAGCTTCGTTCGATTTCGAACTATTTATTGTTGTTGAATTAATCAAACTAGAGGGATATCCGTTACAATTATCTTCATTATAGAGTTAATAAATAATTAAAGAGCTTTAATTGAAGAAATTTTTTTTATCACATAAACAAGCCTATTTTTTTGCTTTTTTTGCTGCATATTTTCTCGTTATATCAGCGGTGATCATTCAAAAAAAATTCAACCTTGAACCCTGCCCATTATGCATTACACAAAGGATTATTTTTATGGTGTTAGGATTATTTTTCTTCATCAATGCATTAATTAAGCCTACGCCTTTAATCAAAAAGCTATCTTTATTCATCTTATCTGTAACCTCAATCATAGGTATGATATTTTCGTTTAGACACATTCTTATTCAATCGAAAGCCATTAATGTTCCTAATGAATGTGGTATTGATTTAAATTATATGTTTGAAAATTTTCCATTTTCAAAGGCTTTGAATTTACTTTTTAAGGGTACAGGCGATTGTTCGCATATTGATTGGTATTTTTTAGGCTTCACTCTTCCTGAGTTAGCTCTCATTGGATTTATATTCTTTTTTATTTTTAGCATTCTTTTATTTTGGATGAATTTAAAGTAATGCAATTAGAAAATTTTATCGGCAATACTCCGCTCGTCGCTTTAAAGCGTATGCATGAAAATACCAGTAGTGCTATTTATTTGAAGTTGGAAGGAAATAATCCTGCAGGTTCAGTCAAAGACAGGGCTGCATTCTCCATGATTCATAACGCAGAATTAAGAGGAAATATTGAACCTGGTGACACACTTATTGAAGCTACCTCAGGCAATACAGGAATAGCGCTTGCCATGGTGGCTGCAATGAAGGGTTACAAAATGATTTTGGTAATGCCAGAAAATCAAACGATTGAAAGACGTCAGACCATGAAAGCTTTTGGTGCAGAACTTATTCTAACCTCTCAAAAAGGTAGTATGGAGCTGGCAAGAGACACTGCCTTAAATATGCAAAAAGAAGGTAAAGGTTTTGTGTTAGATCAATTTAGTAATCCTGATAACCCTAAGGCACATTACGAAGGAACAGGCCCTGAAATCTGGAAAGATACAAAAGGCTGCGTCACTCACTTTATTTCTAGTATGGGCACTACAGGTACAATTGTCGGTACCTCACAATTCTTAAAAGAAAAAAATAAAGATATTCAAATTATTGGTGTTCAGCCAGAAGAGGGTTCGCAAATTCCGGGAATACGTAAATGGCCAGAAGCATATTTGCCTAAAATTTATAATGCAAAAAATATCGATCGCATTGAATATGTGTCACAAAAAAATGCTGAAGAAACTGCGCGAAAACTTGCAAAGGAAGAAGGTATTTTTTCTGGCGTATCAACAGGCGGCGGGCTTTTTATCGCGCTTCAAATTGCAAGAGCAAATAAAGATGCCCTGATCGTATCTATTGCTTGTGATCGAGGAGATCGTTATTTGTCTTCTCATTTATTTGTGAGCTAATACTTTGGTTCCAATTCTAGTTTTTGATATTGAAACTATTCCTGATATTCAAGGTATTAAGTCTCTATATTCATTAGATAAAAAATTATCTGATGATGATGTCGTGAATATAGCTAATTATAAAAGAAGACAAAAAAATGGCTCTGATTTTCTGCAGCATCATCTCCAAAAAATTATAGCGATCTCATGCGTTCTTAGAGAAAGAGATCAGTTAAAAATTTGGACACTTGGTGATATTGACGATCCTGAAGAAGAAGTTATTCAACGTTTTTTTGATGGAATCGATAAATATACGCCCGCACTTGTATCTTGGAACGGCTCAGGATTTGATTTACCAGTATTGAATTACAGAGCCTTAATGCATGGTATCAATGCTTCCAAGTATTTAGATATGGGTGAAATTGATAAAGACTTTAAATGGAATAATTATTTAAGCCGATATCACACACGTCATACGGATTTAATGGAATTTTTAGCTATGTTTCAAGGTAAAAATAATGCACCTTTAGATGACATTGCAAAGCTTTGTGGATTTCCGGGTAAGCTTGGAATGGATGGCGGGAAAGTTTGGGATACTTATAGAGAATATGGTATTCAGTTAATCAGAGATTACTGCGAAACTGATGTCGCAAATACTTATCTTGTGTATCTCAAATTTCAACTGATCAAAGGCCATCTTAATCAACATGAATATGAAAATGAAATTGATTTATTTAGAAATACGATTCAAGAATATCAAAAAGATTATTGGGATAAATTTTTATCTGCTTGGAAAGTTTAAGTCTTCCTAAATGCAAGAGGATACTAAACTTAAAAAAAAATTATTACTCGCTACAATAGAAAATATTGATCAAGAGGGGAGAGGTGTTACTCATATTGATGGTAAAGCTGTTTTTATTGAAGGGGCACTTCAAGGAGAGCTTGTTGAATATGAGTCTTATGTTAAAAAGCCAAGTTACGAAATTGCATTTACGGAAAGAGTCATTCGACAATCTAATTTAAGAGTAAAGCCTAAATGCAAGCATTTCAATCGCTGCGGCGGTTGTTCTATGCAGCATTTTGAATTTCAAGGGCAAATTGCAGCAAAGCAAAGAGTATTTGAAAATACATTATCAAGAATTGGTAAAGTTAAGCCCGAAACTATGCTAACACCGCTTGCAGGACCTTCCTGGCATTATCGATATAAAGGCCGCTTAAGAGTCAAATTTGTTGTTAAGAAAAATAAGGCACTTGTGGGGTTTAATGAAAAAAGAACACACTTCATTGCAGATATTTCCAGTTGCGAAGTATTGCCTCAAAATCTCTCTGATCTTATGCCTTTTCTTCAGGAATTAATCACACAACTTTCAATCAAAGATAAGATTCCTCAAATTGAATTTGCAGCGGATCAGAATTATTTAGTATTGGTATTGAGAATTTTAGAGCCATTAAATACGAATGATGAATGGCTATTAAATACATTCTCATCTCAACACTTTGTTCAATTTTGGACGCAATCTAAAGGGCCTGATACAGTAAAACCTTTATCAAGGAAAGATGATGTTAAGCTTTCTTATGTGTTAAAAGAATTTGGTTTAGAGTTTAGTTTTATGCCTTATGACTTTACGCAAATCAATCCCTTTATTAATCAGGTATTAGTCCGAAGGGCGATGAATTTATTAAAGCCTTCAAAAGATGAATATATCTTTGATTTTTTCTGTGGCCTAGGAAATTTCACATTACCGATTGCAATAAGTGGTGCAAAAGTTATTGGTATTGAAGGTTCGGACTTACTCATTAAAAGAGCAAAGGAATGCCGAGATAAAAATCATTTAAACGATTTTGTAGAATACTATTGTATGAATTTATTTGAAATCACTAAAGAGGCATTATTAAAACTAGGCCATGCAAATAAATGGTTAATTGATCCACCGAGAGATGGTGCATTCCAATTAGTTCAACTCATTGATGATGAAATTAATCCCTCAGTAATTGTTTATGTATCTTGCAACCCATCAACCTTGGCAAGAGATGCTCAAGTATTAGTCAATGAGAAGGGTTACAAATTAGATAAAGCTGGTATTGTGAATATGTTTCCTCATACTTCACACCTAGAATCTGTTGCATTATTTGTGAAGAAATAATTTAAAATTTTTTAAGTATGCATATTAAAGTTTCAATCAGAGAACAGAAGCTTCATTTATATCTTGATGACAATGTATGGTTGAGATCTTATGCGATTTCAACTGCGAGGAAAGGTATGGGTCAAAATAAAGGGAGTTTTTGCACACCCCTGGGCCAACATATTGTGCGTGCAAAAATTGGCAAGGGGGCGCCGTTGAATGCGCAGTTTTCAAGCAGAAGACTTACAGGGAAAATATGGAGCCCAGCGATGTCAGAATCTAATTCACAAGAGGATTGGATATTGACTCGTATACTATGGCTTTCAGGTCTTGAGGTTGGATTTAATCGTCTGGGTAATCAAGATACGATGCAGCGTTTTATTTATATTCATGGGACCAATGATCTAGCTCATCTTGGTGAGCCGACATCACAAGGATGTATTCGCATGGATAATCATGACATCATTGAATTGTTTGATCAGATCCATGTGGGTGATCATGTTTTGATAAGTGAAATATAATATGTATAAAATCCAATACCGATATTACGATCTAGTTATGGCGGCATTCGTTACCGTTTTGATCGCATCAAACTTAATAGGCCCTGCAAAAATTTCTCAAATTGAGGTTCCACTTTTTGGCATTCTTACTTTTGGTGCAGGAGTTTTGTTTTTTCCTATCTCTTTTATTTTTGGCGACATCTTAACTGAAGTTTATGGGTATGCCGCCTCAAGAAGAGTGATATGGACAGGTTTTCTAGCGCTTGCTTTTGTATCTTTTATGGCTTGGATGATTGTAGCTCTGCCTCCTGCCCCCTATTGGCAAAATCAAGACGCTTACGAAATTGCTTTTGGTTCAGCGTGGCGAGTCTCACTGGCAGGTGTGATTGCTTTTGCAGCAGGAGAATTTGCGAATTCCTTTGTATTAGCAAAAATGAAAATAATGACTAAAGGTAAATATTTATGGAGTCGGACTATTGGCTCCACTTTCGTAGGGGAGGCAATCGATTCTCTATTATTTTATCCTTTAGCTTTTTATAACAGTGGGGTAATTCCAAATGATAAATTGATACTTGTTATGGTGGCACAATTTTTTGCTAAAACATTAGTGGAGGTATTATTTACTCCATTAATTTATAAAATTATTACTTTTCTAAAAGAGAAAGAAAATATGGATTATTTTGACGCAAATACTAATTTCAATCCCTTTATTTTCAAATAACATGATCGGCTTTCAATCAAAATGACAATAGGCCCTTTAATGATTGATTTGGACGGGCTCACATTAACAAATGAAGATATTAAAAGAATTTCGCATCCTATGGTGGGCGGACTTATTTTATTTACGAGAAATTATAAAGATGCCACGCAATTAAATAATTTAACGGACGCTATCAGAAAAATAAGAGGCTATGATTTTTTAATTGCGGTAGATCATGAAGGCGGCCGTGTACAAAGATTTAAAGAAGGCTTTACGATAATTCCTGCGATGAGGAAGTTAGGTGAAATTTGGGATAAAGACCCTAAAAAAGCAAAGGACTTAGCTTTTATAATTGGTCAAATTATTGCTACAGAATTAAGAATTTTTGATATTGATTTTAGTTTTACACCCGTATTAGATATTGACTATAGTGAAAGTACCGTGATTCGAGATAGAGCTTTTCATAGTGATATTGAGGCTATTAAAGCTTTAGCCATGAATCTTTTAGAGGGATTAAAAAAAGGGGGTATGCATGGCGTTGGAAAACATTTTCCAGGACATGGGTATATTAGGACTGATTCACATTTAAGTGTTTCCGAAGACATCAGAACACTCGAAGACATTATATCTAAAGATATGGGTATTTTTATCTCATTGATCAAGTATGGATTAAATGCATTGATGCCTTCCCATGTCCTTCATTCTGCAATAGATCAGGACCCAGTAGGATTTTCAAGTTTTTGGCTTAAAGACCAATTAAGAGCAAAATTTCATTTTAAAGGCGCTATTTTTAGCGATGATATGAGCATGAAGGGTGCGATACTTGGTGGCAAAATGAAGGAAAGGATTTTAAAAGCCCTCCACGCTGGATGTGATATGGTTTTGTTATGTAATAGCCCTCAATTGGTTGATGAAGTATTGCTGCAAATAGATTGGATGATGTCATCTGAGAGTATTGTTAGGCTCCTTTCTATGAAAGGTTCCATAAAGCCCCAAGAAGCTTTAAAAATAACCCAAGAAAAAGGGTTTACAGAGATGAGAAATCTCATTAGGGCCATATAAAATAATTTAAACGAATCTTGAAACTATTTACTAATTTAGATAATCTATAACATGTATTAAAACTTTTTTAAGAGGAAAAAATATGCAAGAAAATATAAGAATCGAAAGCCAGTCGCAATCAGTATTAGCGACAAATAAAGTACTAAGAAATACTTATGCTTTACTCGGTTTATCGCTTATTCCAACAACGATTGGGGCCTACATAGGTATGAGCATGAACTTCTTGTTTGCTCAACAACACCCTATTATTTTTGCCCTTATGCTTTTGGCGGGTATTTTTGGTTTATTTTTTGCGATTCAAGCAAATCGCAATAATAGCTTAGGTGTTGTTTTGCTATTGGCGCTGACTCTATTTTTAGGTGTAATGTTAGGCCCAATTCTGCAAGTAGCCTTTAATTTAAGTAATGGTGCTCAAATTGTGGGGCTCGCAGCAGGAGGTACCGCCACTATATTTTTGACACTAGCAACAATTGCAACAACTACTAAGAGAGATTTTAGTTTTATGGGAAAATTTTTGATGATTGGTATTATCCTTCTCATAGTAGCTTCTCTAGCAAATTTATTTTTCCAAGTGCCTGCAATGGCTTTAGCATTATCTGGTGCTGCAGTTTTATTATTCTCTGGTTTTATTCTTTATGATGTTAGTCGCATTGTGAATGGCGGTGAAACAAACTACATCATGGCAACGTTAGCTCTCTATATGAATATTTATAATTTATTTGTAAATCTTCTGCACTTATTGATGGCTTTCATGGGTAATAGGGATTAACTATTTTTAGAAAGAAAAAGCCGTAGAATTCTACGGCTTTTTTCTTTTTGCGAGAAAGAAATCTTTTAGCACTTGTCCACATTCTCTCTCTAATAAGCCACCGTAAACTTCTGTATGGTGGTTAATTTCCTCAATCCTGATTAAATTTACGACACTTCCACATGCACCTGTCTTTGGGTCAGAAGCACCATAGAAAATTTTGCTAATACGTGCATGCTGAATTGCACCAACACACATAGCACAAGGCTCAAGTGTTACATATATCAAACAATCTTTTAACCTATAATTTCCAATAGCTTTAGCAGCTTCTCTTATCGCATTAATTTCTGCGTGCGAAGTAGGATCATGATCACTGATCGATCTATTCATACCTCTTCCAATGACTTCACCATCTTTCACAATTACAGCACCAACAGGCACCTCATTTTTTGATTCAGCTTTTTTTGCCAAGTCTAACGCAAGCTTCATAAACTTGAGATCTTCATCAATCATGAGGTTGCTTATATTCTTTTATGGCTCGAAATTGTCTTTTTAAATAAAGCATGGCTTTAATAGTAAATCGATTGATACCTTTAAATCTAGAAGGAAGTTCAGTTTGAATCATCAGAAAATTCTAATTAATTAATTTGAAGGAAGTGAAAACTATCATTATTATAGAGGCAACTTTATATATAAATATAGGTTTCCAAATGAAAAAACCTGCAATTACTGAACAACCTATCCATTCGATTCTAGGAGATAGATGGAGCTCCAGAGCCTATGATCCGGCTCAATTTGTCTCTCAAGAATCACTTTTGTCGTTGATGGAAGCAGCTCGATGGAGCCCATCATGTAATGGGGAGCAGCCATGGCAATTTATTATATTTAATAAAAAAGATGCAATTCCTTGGACACAGGCACTTAATTGCCTATCTATTGGGAATCAAAATTGGGCTATGGATGCATCTATTTTAATTTTGTCTTCCGCTCATCAAAACTTCTCAAATAACGAAAAATCCAACCGATGGGGTCAATTCGACACAGGAGCCGCTTGTGAAAATATTTGTCTTCAAGCCACAAGTATAGGATTAGTGGCTCATCAAATGGGGGGATTTGATGTTGAAAAAGCTAGACAATTATTTCAAATTCCACGCCAATATGATTTAATGTCTTTTATCGCAATTGGTTACCCTCTTGCAATAGAGAAAGTTAGTGCTGAAGTATTAGTTAGAGAGAGAGAGCCTAGAAAGCGCAAACCTTTAAGAGAAATTTTTTATACTAATCATTGGGGCGAAAAGTCTCTATAATTTTTTCAATCGATTATTATTAGGATGGCAAATGGCAACAGTTAAGCTTACAACAAAGAACTTTAAAAAGACAATCGAAGCAAATGATTTTGTGATTGTTGATTTTTGGGCCCCTTGGTGTGCTCCCTGTGTTGAGTTTACACCTGTATTTGAATCAGCTTCTGACAAAAATAAGGATATTATATTTGGAATGGTCGATATTGAAGCAGATCCAGAAATCAGTAAATATTTCCAAGTTGATAAAATACCAGGCCTGCTTATTATTAGAGAACAGGCTGGTATTCATACTCAAATTGGGCAAATCGGTGCATTAGCGCTTGATGAAATTATTAATTGGGCGAGAGAACATGATATGTCAAGCGTCAGAGATTATTACGAAAGAGAAGCAAAAGGAGAATTTAAAGCTGTCCAAGGAAAGTAGTTGGATCAATAGATTGCCCCTGTTTCCTAATTTCAAAGTGTAGTTTTACTTTATCTGTTCCTGAATTTCCCATTGTTGCAATCTTTTGTCCCATTGTGACAACTTGACCTTCTTTTACCAGGAGATCTTTGTTGTGCGCATATACAGATAAATAAGAGTTGTTGTGTTTAATGATCACAAGTTTACCGTATCCTTTAAGATCTTCACCACTATAAATTACTTTTCCTGATCCAGCTGCTTTAATCTCTTGACCGAGGGTTCCAATAATATCGATTCCTTTTTGACCTTGTGATTCACTAAACAGATTTTCTAATTTACCTCTAGAAGGCCATTGCCAATCTACTTTATCCTCTAAAATAATTGTTGCAGTCTCTTTAGATGCTGCTGATTTCAGATTATTACTTCCCTGAGCTGGCGGTGTCTTTCGGTTATAAGCCTCATCAGTATATTTTTCTCTATAAACTTTAGGGTGATCTAAATGAATCACATCATCTAAAACTGGTTTTATTTGAGGTTGGGTTGTGGTTTCCGAATTTAAAATTGCTTCTTCATTATTTTTTAATGGCGAAGTAACGACATCATCATTTTTTTTAATATTACTTGTATCTGTAACAGGATTATTTGTTTTAACTTGCTCAAATTTTATTTTATCACCCACTTTAATTGCATAAGGCTCTTTCATATTGTTTGCTTGAGCAACTTCTTTGTAATAAAAACCACAATCAAGACTTAAGCTATAAAGTGAGTCACCTGGTTTTACAATATAAATATCAGGGCATGGTTGGCTGGAATCTCTTTTTGCTCTCGCAACTTGTTTATTTTTTTGTGATAGAGTAGATTTTTCTGTAGGAATTTTTTTCTCAATGACTGGCGCTGGCGTATTAGACGCGCAGCCTGTGATAAGTGAAAATAGCACAAAATAAATAATAAAAAAATTTAGTTTCATTTAAAATTACGCATCCATACTTTTAGATCATTAATTTGATTATGGCTTGTCAGATCTGCATGAATCGGTGAAATAGAAACAAAACCATTATCAACTGAGTAGAAATCAGTACCTTCTCCACCGTCATTAGGAAGTCCTGCAGCACCAACCCAATATAAGATATTACCTTCCGCATCTTTTGACCTATTTACCGATTCCGCCTTATGCCTTTTTCCAAGTCTTGTAACGTTTATACCTTGAATTTTTTCTAAAGGAATATCAGGCACATTAATATTTAACAGTATGGCATCTTTGGGTTTGTTATTTTGGTAATGCAGGATAAGATCAACGGTAATAGATGCAGCCGTCTCAAAATATTTAGCTTCGTGTTGTGACATTGAGATAGCAAAAGAGGGAATATCTAATAAATAACCCTCCATAGCCGCTGCGACTGTTCCAGAATATATTGTGTCATCACCCATGTTAGCTCCATTATTAATGCCTGAGATTACCATATCTGGAATCTTATCCAGTAATCCCGTTAAAGCTAAATGAACACAATCTGTCGGCGTACCATTAACATGATAATAATCTTTTTCAACTTCTGTGACTTTGAGGGGGCGATCAAGAGAAAGAGAGTTACTTGCACCGCTTCTATTTTGATCAGGTGCGACAATTGTGACGTGTGCTATTTTTTTTAAAAAGCTTGCAAGTATTTTAATGCCTGGTGCATCGAAGCCATCATCGTTAGATAAAAGAATATTCATGTTACGAACGACTAACTTTTACATAAAATGTTGCGCATAGAAAAAATGTGATACTTAAAAAAATTTCAAGAAGTGCTATTTTAGATGATAGACCTTGATCAGAATATGACCTGACAGCACCTTCAATAAAATATATAAGTATGAGCATACTCGTCCATTTGTAGGTATAAATTTTTCCTTTAAGAATACCCATCAGTGAAATGAGTAGAGGGATGATTTTAAGTACTAACCATGAGCTCTGATTTTTAAATGGGGCTAAAAATAATTCCCAAGAACATAAAAGAAAAATAAGACATATCAGGCAAATGGAAGCTCCTAATTGAAGATAGTTTTTCATGCTGAAAGTTTAAGTGCTGTTTCTGCCAGTCGTTTACCCATAGCAAGACATATTTTTTTCTCATCTTCAGATATAGGGGCTTTATTAGATTCACCCGCCACATGAGATGGTCCGTAGGGGGTGCCTCCTGTTTTGGTACTACTTAATTCTGGAACTGAGTAAGGTACACCTATAATAACCATACCTAAATGAAGCAATGGAAGTTGCATACTAAGAATTGTCGATTCATTACCACCATGTTGAGAGCCAGAAGATGTGAATACACAAGCAGGTTTTCCAATAAGACTTCCACTTAGCCATAAGGGTATTGTGCTATCGATAAAATATTTGAGGGGCGCTGCCATATTGCCAAATCTCGTGGGGCTTCCTATTGCAAGACCAATACATTCTTCAAGATCCTTGTGCTCAGCATAGGGCGGGCCTTCACTAGGAATATTATCTTCTAAAACTTGAACAGTAGATGTAACTCTAGGTACAGTTCGAATTCTGGCTTTTACACCGGGAATAGAATCAATACCTCTCGCGATAAATGTGGCCATTTCTCCGACTGCACCTCTATGAGAGTAGTAAAGTACTAAAACTTCTTTCATTAGATTTTTTTTGCTAACTGAATTGCATCACCGATATAAGTTGCCGGTGTTAATTGAAGTAATCTATCTTTGGCTTCTTTAGGAATTTCAAGTTGCTGAATGAAAGCATGAATTACTTCTTTGGATATATGATCTTTACCTCGCGTTAATTCTTTAAGTTTTTCATAAGGATTTTCAATGCTATATTTTCTCATAATAGTTTGAATAGGCTCAGCTAAAACTTCCCAAGCATGATCCAAATCATCAGATAATTTTTTTGTATTGATTTCTAATTTATTAAGTCCTTTAAGACAAGAGTCGATAGCAAGGACAGTATATCCAAAACCTAGGCCAATATTTCGAATTACGGTCGAGTCAGTTAAGTCTCTCTGCCATCTCGAAATAGGAAGTTTTTCGGAGAAGTGACATAATATAGCATTTGCTATACCAAGGTTTCCTTCTGAGTTTTCAAAATCGATAGGGTTAACTTTATGCGGCATGGTAGATGAACCCACCTCATTTTCTTTTAGCTGCTGTTTGAAATACCCTAGCGATATATAACCCCAAATATCTCGATTAAGATCAATTAGAATCGTATTCATTCTTATCATATTTTGAAATAGTTCCGCCATATAATCATGGGGTTCTATCTGCGTTGTGTAAGGATTAAAAGTTAGACCAAATGATTCTACAAATATTTTTGAAAATACTTGCCAATTAAATTCAGGATAAGAGATCTTATGCGCATTAAAGTTGCCAATAGCACCATTAATTTTTCCTAGAATTTTCTGTGCTTTTAATTGGTCTAGTTGTCTTTGTAATCTATATACTACGTTAGCTATTTCTTTACCCATCGTAGTAGGACTTGCAGCTTGACCATGAGTTCTGGCTAACATAGCATGACTGCTTAAGGCATGCGCTAAACCTTTTAATTCTTTAATGAGGGCTTCAAAATTAGGTTCTAAAATAGTTTCTTTCGCATGTTTAATCATAAGTGCATGTGATAAATTATTAATATCTTCAGAGGTACATGCAAAATGAATAAATTCTGAAATGCTTTTTATCTCTTGATTACCTATAAATTTATTTTTTAACCAATATTCAACTGCTTTCACATCATGATTTATCGTCTCTTCAATTTTTTTAATTTCTTCAGCATCAGCTTCGCTAAAAGATTGAAGAGTTTTTTGAAGGGATTTTTGCGTTGACGTACTAAGTGGCATGGCTTCTTTTATTATTTTTTCTTCAGATAATGAAATGAGCCATTTAATTTCAACTTCAACACGGAATTTAATGAGGGCAAATTCGCTAAAGTACTGGCGCAAATTATCGACTTTTTTAGCGTATCTTCCATCAAGCGGAGACAGGGCATTTAGCGTTGATAATTGCATGAAGAAATCCTGTGAAGTATATGTTGTTATTTTAACTCGTTTTTGCTTCAATTTCATAGGAACCGTGGCCTTTAAGGCCTAATTGCTGGCTCAGGTATGGCATGATTTCTTGTAATTGATTTTTCAGTTTCCAAGGGGGATTGACGATAAAAAGATAGCTACCAAACATACCGATATCATTTTTGGGTTTAGAAATCGATAGACTTACGTAAAGCCATTCCTTAGTATTCAATTTTTGAAGTTGTTTGAGCATAATTAAAGGTTCAGTTCGTTCAATCAAAGGACACCAGACCATATAAATACCTGTTTTAAAACGTTTCAAACTCTCTTTTAATGATTCAATCACTTTAAGATAATCATTTTTAATTTCATAAGAGGGATCGATTAAGATAATCGCTCTTTTCGGGGGTGGGGGAATAAGAGCTCTTAATCCATGAAAGCCATCTTCACCATAAATTTTAATATTTTGTTTTTTTCCTAGGGTTTGAAAGAGCGCACTTAAATCGGTAGGGTGTAATTCAAAGAGCCTAATTCTATCTTCATGAGATAGCATTTGGCTTGCGATCCACGGTGAGCCAGGATATTGTTTTAATGTATTACCCTCATTAAGATGGCGAATAATTTCAATATATTCTTTTAAACCTATTGGATTTTTTTCATCATGAAAAATCTTACTAATGCCACCTAGATGCTCAGATGTTTTGATAGAAAACTTACTTTCAAGTGAATATTTTCCTGCCCCTGCATGTGAATCAATAAACCAATAAGGTTTATTTTTTTGTTTGAGGTAATCTAAAATCAGGGTAAGCACAATATGTTTTAGCACATCTGCATGATTACCTGCATGAAAGCCGTGACGATAACTAAGCATGGATAGAGGCCATGATGAACATGAGCTATTATAGAGTTTATAAATAAAATACGTGAATTCTCAAGATATAAATTAATGACACAATATAGAGAAGATTGTAGAGAATGTCCTCGACTTGCTTCATATTTAGATCAAGTTAAATTAGAGCAACCCAGTTATTTCTGTAAACCTGTGCCACCTTTTGGCGAAAAATTAATTCGTCTATTGATTGTAGGCCTAGCGCCCGGTATGCATGGTGCGAATAGAACAGGCAGGCCTTTTACTGGAGATTATGCCGGGATTCTTTTATATAAAGCTTTATTTAATTTTGGATTCGCAAATCAGCAAGAGTCAATTGCAGCAGATGATTCGTTAAGACTAATCCATTGCAGGATTACAAATGCAGTGAAATGTTTGCCTCCACAGAATAAACCTGCGCCTAAAGAAATAAAACAATGTAACCATTATTTAAAATCTGAATTAGATTCACTTCAACCTCACACATTGATATTAGCTCTAGGAAGTATCGCACACCAATCTATTTTGTTAGCTTTTTACCTAAAAAAATCTGATTATGTATTTTCACATGGAGCTCGTTATGATTTACCTAATCAATTAGTTTTGTATGATAGTTATCATTGCAGTCGCTACAATACACAAACAAAAAGACTCACCGAAGAAATGTTTTTTAGTGTTTTTCAATCAATCAAAAAAGAAATGGGGAATTAAATATGCCTTATATAAATATTAAATTAGCTGGAACATTAAACTACGATCAAAAAGAAAAGATTGCAAAAGAGATCACAATACTTATGGAAAAAGTAGCACACAAACCTCCTTCTTATACTTATATAGTTTTTGAAGAGGTTAAAGGTGAAGATTGGTCTATAGGAGGAAATTTATTAGGCTAATTTTATGGATATTAAACCCTTTTTAAAAACATTACCTAATTTACCTGGTGTATACCGGATGATTAACGAGGCTGGGGAGGTAATTTATGTCGGGAAAGCCAAAGATCTAAAAAAAAGGGTTTCGTCTTACTTTATTAAAAATATCGTGAGCCCGAGAACAAAAATGATGGTGAGTCACATCTCCCAGATTGAAATTACAGTCACACATTCCGAAGCCGAGGCTCTGATCTTAGAGAATAATATGATTAAGAGTCTCATGCCCCGCTATAACGTTATTTTTAGAGATGATAAATCTTATCCATATATTGTATTAACTGGTGAAAAATATTCGCGTTTAGCTTTTCATCGAGGGGCTCAGAAAAAAGAAAATCAATATTTTGGACCTTTTCCAAATACAAATGCAGTGAGAGAAAGTATTCAGCTTTTACAAAAAGTATTTAAATTAAGGACATGCGAAAACTCAGTTTTCAAAAATAGATCAAGGCCGTGCCTGCAATATCAGATTCATAGGTGCACTGCACCATGTGTTAATCTAATTGGAGAGGAAGAGTATAAGAATGACATCAAACATGCATCACTTTTTCTAGAAGGTAAAGATAGTTTAGTCATCAATCAGCTTACAAATCAAATGAATGAGGCTGCCTCGTTAAATGCCTATGAACAAGCAGCCTTATATCGCGATCGTATTCAAAGTTTAAGGCAAGTGCGGACAAAACAATTTGTTAGCGATTTTAGCGCTAGCGATGCTGATATTATTGCTTGTGTTGAAGAGGCTGGGGAATATTGCCTGAATTTAGTTATGATCCGATCAGGCAGACATTTAGGTGATAAAAGTTTCTTTCCTAAAAATGCTACAGACTTAAAAAGCGAAGAAGTGATTGAAACGTTTATTACGCAGTTCTATACAAATCAGACGATACCAAAACTAATTTTGACACAAAAGCATGTCAATCAGTTTCTTCTGTCTAGTTTTTTCAAATTAAATTATGACATCGAAGTAAAAGTAATTAATAAAGCTATTGGCGATAAACGTATTTGGCTCTTGATGGCACGAAAGAATGCGCAAATTGCATTAAAACAAAAATTGATGCAATCAGAAAACCAAGAAAAAAGAGTAGAAGCATTAAAAGCAATTTTTAATTTATCAGAATCATTTTCGAGAATTGAATGTTTTGATATTAGTCATACTATGGGTGAAGGGACAGTGGCTTCTTGCGTTGTATTTGATAAAGGTAATCTTCAAAATAAAGAGTATAGACGCTTTAATATTAAAGACATTACACCTGGAGATGATTATGCAGCAATGCGAGAAGTGCTTACACGTCGCTATAAAAAAATTGCAATAGGGGAGGGAGTAAAACCTGATCTTATTTTTATAGATGGGGGTAAGGGGCAGCTTAATATTGCCATTGGTGTTATTCAAGAGTTAGGTTTGAGTGATATTCTTCTTGTAGGAATTGCAAAAGGTGAGGGGAGAAAACCTGGGTTAGAAAAGCTTTTTCTTGCAGGTAAAAATGAACCTATTATTGTAAAAAAGGATAATATTGGGTTTCATTTAATACAACAAATAAGAGATGAAGCCCATCGTTTTGCTATTTCAGGCCATAGAGCTAAACGTGCTAAACAAAGAATGACTTCATCTTTGGAAGATATTGAGGGTATTGGGGCACAAAAAAGAAAAAATCTACTCGTTTATTTTGGAGGTATAGAGCGGATTAAAAATGCTAGTATTGAAGAAATCATTATGGTAAGTGGTATTGATAAAAAATTAGCTGAAAAAATCTTCGATTACTTCCATTAAAAATTAATACTTATGAAAATTAATGTTCCCAATGCGCTTACTCTTTTCAGGTTAGTTTTGATTCCTTGTTTTGTTTGTATCTATTACCTGCCCCATACTTTTCTTAATCAGTCTTTGATGAATTTCATAGGCGCTGGTATTTTCTTGTTTGCTGCAATTACAGATTGGCTTGATGGATTTTTTGCGAGATATTTAAATCAAGCCTCCAAATTTGGTGCATTTTTTGATCCAGTAGCAGATAAGTTGATGGTAGTAGCAGCTCTTTTAGTTTTATTGGAACTTGACCGAGTGAATGCAATTATTTCTTTGGTGATTATTGGTCGTGAGCTTTCCGTAAGTTCTTTACGAGAGTGGATGGCAACAATTGGTAAGCCAGGAAGTATAGCTGTTATGTTTATAGGTAAACTTAAGACTACAATACAAATGATTGCTATTTTAATGCTTCTTTATTACGAAAATCTATGGTTGATCAATGTAAAGTGGATAGGTCATATACTGATTAATATCGCCGCTTTACTCACTGTGATTTCGATGATTTATTATATTCGCATGGCATGGCCCATTTTAAGAAAGAGCATCAAAATAAGGTAAGCCGCAGGATTGAGGGAGACTTTAAATTGACACTAGCCCAAAAAACGCTAAAATACTCGCTTCTTAACGCGGGAATAGCTCAGTTGGT
>SYKG01000041.1 GCA_005797835.1 Methylotenera sp. | reverse complement strand
TTCACCTGCATGGACACGAGATGGTACTAAGTAATCTCGTGCACCCTCAGGGGTGCTTCGAGTTAACATCGGTGTTTCAATTTCCATAAATCCATTTTCGTCTAGGAAGTCCCGCAAAACTTTTGAGACACGGTAACGAAGACGCAAATTATTTTGCATCATTGGACGACGTAAATCCAATAAGCGATACTCAAGACGAACCATTTCTGAAATAGAATTGTCATCGAGCATAAATGGTGGCGTTAAGGAGGGATTTAAAATTTCAATGATAGAGGCTAGCATTTCTACTTCCCCGGTTGGAATATTTAAATTGACCGTACCTTCTGGACGAGCCCTTACTTTACATACAACCTTTAATACGAACTCGTTACGAATCGATTCTGCAGTGGCAAATGTTTCTTTAGTGTCAGGGTCGATTACAATTTGTGCAATACCCTCGCGATCTCTAAGATCAATAAAGATGACACCACCATGATCTCGCCTGCGATGAGCCCAACCGCATAAAGTAATAGTTTCCCCAATATGTGTTTTATTTAAATCACCACAGTAATGCGTTCGCATCATTTTTGATATTCTCTTTAATAAATAAATTTAAGTTTTCTTAGGTTTTTGACGAGGAGGGACGACACCCATTGAGATCACATACTTTAGTGCCTGATCCACACTGATATCGAGCTCCACAATATTTTTTTTAGCAACCATCAAAAAATAACCTGATGTTGGATTAGGAGTAGTAGGAACGTAAACACTTACATGTTTTCCTTTTAAATGTTTTGCAATTTCATGACTGGGTTCACCGGTTAAAAATGCAATCGTATAGGTATCAAGGTCAGGATAACGAATAAGCACTGCTTTATTAAAAGCACGACCCGATTCAGAAAACAAAGTATCGGAGACTTGTTTGATACTTGAATAAATAGAATTTATAAAGGGAAGTTTTGAGAGTATGAGCTCCCATAGTTTTAAAAACTGACGGCCAAATAAATTGGACGCTAAAAGTCCGATACCCAAAATGACTGCTAATGTTAAAACGACACCCAAGCCCGGTATATCAAATCCAAAAAAATTTTTGGGTTGATAATCGTAAGGCAACCATATGAGTGTCTGATCTAAAAAATGAATAAGAGAAGTGATGACCCATATCGTAATTGCTAGGGGAACTAAAACGAGTAAGCCAGTTAGAAAATAGCGTTTAAACATAATTAAAGTTAATTCGAAGATGAGGATGCACTTACATCTTTTTTGATTTCAGTCTTGTTGTCAGTCTTTGCAATATCTTTAGTTTTATTTTTAAAGTCTGTGACATACCATCCAGAACCACTGAGCTGAAAGCTGGGGGCTGAGACTTGTTTTTTAAAAGTCTTTTTTTTGCACTCAGGGCATTCAGTCAAAATGGGATCCAAAATTTTCTGCAGTAACTCTTTCGAGTACCCGCAAGCTTCACATTTAAAATCAAAAATCGGCATTGGTTAAAAATTAAAAAGGAATGTCATCTTCAAAGTCATCAAAGTTAGTTGCTACTTCTTGAGAGGCGGCACCTGTTCTTTGAGGGGCTTGATTAAATTCGTCATGGCCTTGAGATGGTGGTTGGTTTTGGGTAGGTGAAGAGTTACTCGATGACTGCTCACTACTGTCTCGACCGCCTAACAATTTCATGCTCTCTGCGATAATTTCAGTCGTATAACGATCTTGACCTTCTTTGGTTTGCCATTTGCGAGTTTGAAGCCTGCCTTCAATAAATACTGGGCGACCTTTTTTTAAGTATTCACCTGCATTCTCTGCTAGCTTTCGGTACATCACAATATTATGCCACTCGGTACGCTCCTGTTTTTCACCGTTCTTATCTTTCCAACTGAAAGATGTGGCAATACTGAAATTACAAACGGCTTCTCCATTGGGCATAAATCGAACCTCAGGATCTTTACCTAAGTTCCCCATCAAAATGACTTTATTAACTGACGCCATGTTTTCCTCCTAGTAACCGACTAATCGAAGCTTCGTGAATGGTTTCTTGTTTGTTGACCTTGAGCATCACCTTGCCTTCTTCAAGCAAGATCATGACTTCACGTACACCTTTTATTTTTTTTAATTGCTGTTGCACCAATAATACTTGTTTGGGACTTTTGAGTAATGATTTATTATGAATCATAAACATCAATGTTTTAATTGCGGGAGGTACTTTCATCGATAAAGCAAAACTTACCCACAAGGACATCAAAATGGCACAAAACAAGAATACTGAAAAACTGCCACCCTGATCGGCTAAAAATCCACCCAATAAACCACCAAAAAAAACACCCAATGACTGAGAGGTATTATACACCCCAATCGCTGTCCCTTTAGCCCTTGGCGGGGCAATTTTACTGATCAAACTGGGAAGACTTGCTTCTAAAACATTGAAGGCTACAAAGTATACAAAAAGAGATAGAACGAGCCCCCAAAAAATATGAATGAAAAAACCAAACATGAGTTGGGCAATCAGCATCAGAAAAATACAGCCTATAAATACAAGTTTTGATTGATTAAATTTTTCACTTGCGATGATGATGGGCACCATCAAGACAAAAGAGCCTAATAGGACTGGTAAATAGACTTTCCAATGTTGGTTCACATCTAATCCGCCTGATGTCACAAGGGCTAAGGGCACTAGAATAAACATCGCCATCTGAGCAGCATGTAATGCAAAGATCCCAAAATTTAAACGTAAGAGTTGGGTATTTTTTAGGATGGAAATAAAGTCTGAAGCTGGCTCTTTTAAAGTGATAGGAATATTTATAGTTAAGGGTGTGGGGACGACAAAGCGCACTATTAAAATAGCCCCTAAAGATAAAAAACCTGTCAGCATAAAAATACCAGGGACACCGATTAAATGATTTAATATTGGAGCCCCCACGAGAGATAAGGCAAAAGTGACGCCAATAGTGGCACCAATAATTGCCATGGCTTTCGTGCGATTTTCATCTCTTGTTAAATCTGCGACAAGTGCAGTGATTGCGGCTGATATAGCACCCGCCCCTTGAATCGCACGCCCAAGAATGATGATAGTAATATCATCTGAATAACCTGATACAAAAGAACCTAGAGCAAATAGAATAAGACCGATATAGATAACATTTTTGCGTCCATAACGGTCAGATAACATTCCAAAAGGGAGCTGAAAGAGTGCTTGGGTTAAACCATAGGCGCCTATGGCTATCCCGACTTGAAAAGCCGTGGGGCTTCTAGGTAAACCTTCTGCATAAATTGCAAAAATAGGTAGGATTAAAAACATACCTAACATTCGTAAACCATAGATCGATGCCAAACTTAAACTAGATCGAATCTCGAGAGGGGTCATACCGTGATCTATCTTCATAAAAGTGAATTAGATATTTCTTAT
This sequence comes from Methylotenera sp., assembly GCA_005797835.1. GTDB lineage: Bacteria > Pseudomonadota > Gammaproteobacteria > Burkholderiales > Methylophilaceae > Methylopumilus. Next base: position 47 of record SYKG01000041.1, on the reverse strand, counting down.
TTTCGAATAATTTCGTATATTAACAGGTTACCTTAAAAAAACTTAAG
>SYKG01000040.1 GCA_005797835.1 Methylotenera sp. | reverse complement strand
CGAGCACTCATGCTAAGGAGTCTGCAACAGCATCAATTGCTTTCATTCAACTTGGTCAAATTTTATTAGAAGAAAAAAAATATGATGAGGCTTTAAAAAAAGTAAATGGTATTGATAATGAAGGTTATCTTGGTTTAGCGAACGATTTAAAAGGGGACGTCCTTAATGCAATGGGAAAAAAAGAAGAAGCTAAGAAAGCCTACCAAGAAGCACTCAAACGTTTTGGACCTAAAGATCCTTATACAAAATTCACTCAAGAAAAATTAGAAGCACTTGGAGTGTAATTCCGTGATTTACTTAAGATCTCTTTTTGTTATTCTTTTATTTTTTACGCTTGGAGGTTGTGGCACTGTTAAAGATATCCAAGATCAATTTGTTGCAAGAGGGATTTTAAGCCAAGATCCAGTAGATCCTCCATTAGAGTTAAAAGAGTTTAAAGCTAAACTTAATCCAAAAATCTTATGGTCTGCGAAATTAGCTGGAAGTGAAAGCTTTGAATTTTCTCCAGGGATAATTGGAGATAAAGTTTATGCGGCATCCTCGGATGGAAGCCTTGGGAAATTTGATCTAAAAACGGGGAAAGCTATCTGGAAAATCAATACAGGTGAAAAACTATCAGGGGGCGTGGGTTTAGGTTTGAATGAAGTTACTGTGGGCACATCAACAGGTATCTTAATTACTTACGATTTAAATGCTAAGTTACTTTGGAAAACAAGACTATCAAGCCAAATACTAAGTGCACCAACCATCCATGAAGGTCTAGTGATCATCAGAACTTCAGATAATCTTATTCATGGTGTAGATGTAAAGGATGGTTTAAAAAAATGGACTTTCTCAAGATCAGGACCTTCTTTAAGTTTGCGGTCAAGTGCTGGTGTCGTTGCAAGTGACGGTATAGTTTATGCAGGATTTCCTGGCGGTAAACTCGCTGCAATTCTAGCAGAAAATGGCTCACTCTTATGGGAGATTTCGGTCGCACAACCTAAAGGTGTGACTGAAATTGAACGTGCATCGGATGTAACAAGTAATCCTGTGATTGATGGCACGATAATTTATACCGTAGCTTATCAAGGGAAAATTTCAGCAGTTGATCGCACAAATGCAAGAACTATATGGGGTCGCGATATTTCAAGTTTCACAGGCCTTAATATAGACGGGGCAAGAATTTATTTATCGCACACAGGTGGCGCACTCTATTCTCTAGCCATTGAATCTGGAAAAACGTATTGGCGTCAGGGCGATTTACTAAATCGCAAACTTACAACACCCTTAGGTATGGGCAATTATGTTGTCGTGGGAGATTTTGAAGGATTTATTCATATCTTAGATAAAGAAACAGGTCAGTTCTTAGGTCTTATCCAACTTGGTGAAGAACTTGTGATGCGACGTCTAATGGATTATGACTCAGATAAATTGATAGCTCAAACCCGCAATGGCGGACTCTACGCCATCGCTATTCAATAATCATGTTACCCACCATAGCGCTCGTTGGCCGACCCAATGTCGGTAAATCCACTTTATTTAATCGTCTCACTAAATCTCGCGATGCACTTGTTGCAGATCTTCCTGGATTAACACGTGATCGTCATTACGGGAGGGGTTTAGGGAGTGATATGCCTTATATCGTAATCGATACTGGTGGTTTTGAACCTTTAATCGAAAAGGGTATTGAAAAAGAAATGGCAAAACAAACGCTTCTGGCAATTGATGAAGCAGATATTATTTTTTTTATGGTTGATGGAAGACAAGGTGTCTCACCCCATGATCGAGTCATTGGAGAATTACTAAGGAAGATGAATCGTAATATTTATTTACTCGTCAATAAAACAGAAGGTATGCAAAGAGGCGTGGCAACTGCTGAGTTTTTTGAATTAGGTTTAGGTGATCCTTTATGCATTTCATCAGCGCATGGTGAAGGGATCCGTGACATGATGGAAATGGCATTAGAACCTTTTAAAAAAGAAGATATTAATCTTGAAGATACAAAACAAAAAATCCCCAAGATCGCGATTGTAGGCCGCCCCAATGTGGGGAAGTCTACGCTAGTGAATGCATTTTTAGGCGAAGATCGTGTGATTACTTTTGATGAACCTGGAACTACACGTGACTCTATCGAAATTGATATTGAACATAACGGTAAAAATTACATACTGATTGATACTGCAGGGATTCGTAAAAAAGGTAAAGTTTTTGAAGCAGTTGAAAAATTTTCTGTGATTAAAACATTACAGGCAATTGAAGAAGCGAATGTGGCGATTTTAGTTGTGGATGCAAAAGTAGGTATTACTGAACAAGATGCGCATGTGGGTGCTTATATCTTAGATGCTGGTCGCGCACTTGTAGTAGCCATTAATAAGTGGGATTCGTTAAAAGAAGATAAAAGAGAAATTGTGAAGCAAGATATTCAACGAAAACTTCAGTTCTTAAAATTTGCAGAATTTCAATATGTTTCAGCAATAAAGAAAAAAGGCTTAACTGAAATTTTAAAGTCCGCTGATGAAGCTTATCGTGGTGCCTTTATTAAATTAGCCACACCTAAATTAACTCGTGTCCTTATTGATTTATTGCAACAACATCAGCCACCCATCTCAAGAGGGATTCGTCCAAAGTTACGCTATGCTCATCAAGGGGGGTCTAACCCACCTGTCATTGTGATTCATGGCAATCATGTGAATGCAATTAAAGATAGTTATATGCGTTTTTTAGAAGGTGCTTTTAGACAGGCCTTTCAAATTATTGGTACACCTTTAAGAGTGCAATTTAAACAAGGAGGAAATCCT
>SYKG01000039.1 GCA_005797835.1 Methylotenera sp. | reverse complement strand
CTCGATACAGGTTTAAGCCCGTATGCCTCCTTAGCAGGGAAGTGCCTTCGACCACTCGGCCAGCTCTCCGGAAGTGCGAACGATACGCTAAATTACTTTAAAAATCAATTTCTAGTATTTATATGTCAAGCTCAAAAGCTTTGTGAAGAGCTCTAACTGCAAGTTCTAGATATTTTTCATCAATAACAACTGAGATTTTAATTTCACTTGTTGAGATCATGTTGATATTAATACCTTCTTCGGACAATGTTCTAAACATTTTACTTGCTACACCGATATGAGAACGCATACCAACGCCCACGATAGATACTTTTGCAATTTTATCGTTACCATTAACTTCTCTAGCGTGAACATGATTCTTAACCTTTTCGTTAAGAACGGCCAAGGCTTTATTTAAATCATTTTTGTTGACAGTAAAAGTAAAGTCCGTTGTTCCAACACTGCCCACATTTTGAATAATCATATCGACCTCGATATTGGCATCTGCGATCGGACCAAGTATTTGATAAGCACTCCCTGGCGTATCTGGCACACCAAGAATAGTCACTTTGGCTTCATCACGATTAAAAGCAATACCTGAAATAATGGGCTGTTCCATATTATTTTTTTCCTCAAATGTAATTAAAGTGCCATCACCTTCCTCTTCAAAACTTGATAACACTCTTAATTTAACTTTATATTTACCTGCGAATTCGACAGATCTGATTTGAAGTACTTTTGATCCTAGACTTGCCATTTCAAGCATTTCTTCAAAAGTAATCGAATCTAATTTTTTAGCCTCAGGGACAACTCTGGGATCAGTGGTATAAATACCATCCACATCTGTATAAATTTGACATTCATCAGCTTTAAGCGCTGCTGCTATGGCAACTCCAGTTGTGTCTGATCCTCCGCGCCCAAGAGTTGTAATATTGCCTTGCGCATCCTCACCTTGAAATCCAGCAACTACCACAACATAACCTTTATCTAAATCTTCTTGGATGTTGTTGTGATCAATTTTCAAAATTCTGGCTTTAGTATGAGCATCATCAGTCAGAATTTTTACCTGAGAACCAGTATAACTTTTAGCTTTAATACCAAGATCAATTAATGCAAGAGCTGCCATGCCGATACTTACCTGCTCCCCTGTAGATACCATCACATCCAATTCACGAGGATCAGGTTCTTCCATAATTTCTTTCGCTAAACCAATAAGTCGATTAGTTTCTCCAGACATTGCAGAAACCACAACGACGATTTGATATCCGAGTGACTTATATCGAGCTACCCTTCTTGCAACAGCCCGAATTCTCTCTGGGGTTGCAACCGAGGTACCACCATATTTTTGTACAATTAAACTCATAAATATTTAGCTAAGGATTATTTTCTTTATTTTAGTTAAGCAGTCATTGAAAGCCTGATCAAGAAGTTCTGGCTTTGATCCCCCAGCCATCGCAAGGTCTGGCTTGCCTCCGCCCTTACCTCCGATCGTAATCGCCATCTCACTCGCAAGTTCACCCGCTTTTATTTTGGTTACAAGATTTTGTGTCACCCCAACAGCTAAAGTGACTTTACCTTGTTCAACGCCACTCAAAATTATAACTGCACTTTTAAGTTCTGATTTAAGTTTATCAATTGTCTCTCGTAAAGCTTGTGCGTCAAAAGTGCCTAATTTTTCCATGACAACTTTAATTTCTCCTAATGAGAGAGCTTTTTTAGACAAATTACTACTTTCAGATGAAGCAATTTTTGATTTTAATTGTTGTATATTTTTTTCTTGCTCTTTGACTTGATCTTGGATTTGATCGATTTTATTTAAAAGTTCTGAAGAGGGTACCTTGAAATCATGAGCTAAGCGATCAATGATTGAAGCATATTCGTTCATATAATGAATAACATTAAATCCTGTTGTAGCTTCAATACGTCTAATCCCTGAAGATATACCTACTTCAGAAATAATTTTAAAAGCACCAATATCACCTGTTCTGTTTACATGAGTTCCCCCACATAATTCTTTACTTGATCCAATACTAAGGACTCTTACTTCTTCGGAATATTTTTCACCAAAGAGCATCATAGCACCACTTTTTTTAGCGTCTTCTAATTGCATTGTTTTAGCTTCGGTATCTGTATTGTTAAGAATTTCTTGATTCACAAACATTTCGACAGATTTAATTTCATCTGGACTTAAAGCGTGAGGGTGAGAAAAATCAAAACGTGTTTTGGATTCATCTACAAGAGAGCCTTTTTGTTCTACATGAGCTCCCAGAGTACTTTTAAGCGCTTTATGAAGAAGATGTGTTGCTGAATGATTACGCGTAATATTTTTTCTTAAATCATTTTTGACAGACGCTCTAACCTCATCAAAAACTTTTATATTATTTGTTTCAACAAAACCATAGTGAACATAAATTTTTGCTTGGATTTTTTGGGTATCTTCAACTCTAAAAAGGCCATGTGAGGTTTTAATCAAACCTTTATCTCCGATCTGACCACCAGACTCTGCATAGAAAGGCGTAGTATCGAGAATAACAATACCAAAATCACCCTCAAGAAGTTCTGTTTTCGATTTGTCACCTTTAAATAATGCGCGCACTTTAGCTTTACATTCCGTGACTTCATACCCTTTAAATTCTGTAGCGTCTCCGCTATAGTCTATATTCATTTTCATTTTAAATTTACTAGAAGATCTAGCCAAAGTTTTTTGTGCTTCCATTGCAGTATCAAAACCTTTTTGGTCAATTGAAATATTCTTTTCTCGACAAATATCAGCGGTGAGATCAAGTGGAAATCCAAAAGTATCATGTAATTTAAAAGCAATTATACCGTCAAAAGTTTTTTGGTTATTTTTAGTAAGTACCTGAATAGACGCTTCTAATATATTCATACCATTTTCAATCGTTTCAAAAAACCGCTCCTCTTCTTGCTTAAGCGACAATACGATTTTGGGTTTATTTTTTTTAATATCAGGGTAGGCTTTGCCCAGCATACGAACAACTTCATCAACTAATCTATAGAAGAAAGGTTTTCTGCAGCCTAGTTTATACCCATGTCTGATGGCTCTACGAATAATTCTTCTTAAAACATATCCACGTCCCTCATTGCTTGGAATCACACCATCTGAAATTAAAAATGTGCAAGCGCGAATATGATCTGATAATACCTTTAGTGACGGGTGGGTAATATCTGATGTTTTTGTAATATTTGCAGCTGATTGAATTAGGGGCACAAACAAATCAGTTTCGTAATTTGCATGGACACCTTGAAGCACAGCAGTAATTCTTTCTAATCCCATGCCTGTGTCAACTGAAGGTTTTGGTAATACATGCATCAACCCTTTTTCATCGCGGTTATATTGCATAAAAACTATATTCCAAATTTCAATGAAACGATCCCCATCTCCATCTTTGGATCCAGGAGGGCCGCCAGGTATATGGTTTCCATGATCATAGAAAATTTCAGTACATGGGCCACATGGCCCTGTATCACCCATCATCCAAAAATTATCCGATGAATATTTAGCATCTTTATTATCATCAATACGAATTATTTTTTCAGGATGAATGCCAATTAATTTAGTCCATATATCATAAGCTTCATTATCTTCACTGTAGACGGTAACTAGTAGTTTTTCTTTGGGTATTTTATAAACTTCAGTTAGAAGCTCCCATGCATACAGGATTGCATCTTTTTTAAAATAATCACCGAAACTAAAATTTCCAAGCATTTCGAAAAAGGTATGATGTCTTGCTGTATATCCAACATTTTCTAAATCATTATGCTTGCCACCTGCTCTTACACATTTTTGACTTGAGGCTGCTCTTGAGTAGTTAAGTTTATCAAATCCTAAGAATACATCTTTGAATTGATTCATACCTGCGTTTGTAAATAGTAATGTCGGATCTTCAACAGGCACCAAGGAGCTCGAAGTGACAACTTGATGTTGTTTTTTTTGAAAGAAATCTAAAAATATATTTCTTATTTCTTCGCTAGAGATTACTGAATGATTTGAATCAGTTGACATATGCTAACTATTCTTCCTTGGCATTCAAGATTTTTTTAATCAGCAAAATATCAAACCCACGACTTTGCATGAATCGAGCTTGTTTAGACCATTCCTCCTTAGAGGACGGTGAGTTTTTAAATTTTTTCTCCCAAACTTGTTTTGCATATACTAATTCTTGGTTTTTAAGAGGACTTAGATATCGGGCTATAAGTGCCTGATCTATACCTTTTTCCTCAAGCTCTCTAATAATTTTGTAGCGCCCGAATTTATTTTGTTTTGCATGAACAAATTGTTCGCAATATCGCTCATTAGATAACCATCCTTCAGACATTAAGGATGATAAAAAAAGATCTAATGCATCTTTATCAAATTCTAGAATTTGGGCATATCCACTCAATTTTAATTTCAATTCGAGAAGTGAGTATTCTCTTTTTGCTAGGTAATACAACGCTCTTTTTTTAAGTAAAGCTAATGGATTATTTTTTGCATTACTCAGTTTCGTCAATTTCCTGTGGAGTTGTCATTGCTTCACTGAGAGTCGATGAATTCACTCTAATTTTATCTTCAATTTCTTGAGCAATTTTCGGGTTTTCTTTTAAAAATTCCCTTGCATTGTCTTTACCTTGCCCAATTTTTTCTCCGTTATAGCTGTACCATGCACCTGCTTTTTCAATAAATTGTAATTGAGCACCAATTTCAATTATTTCACCTTCTCTTGAAATACCTTCACCATAAAGTACATCAAATTCAGCTTGTTTAAAAGGAGGGGCTACTTTATTTTTCACCACTTTAACTCTTGTTTCAGCCCCAATAACTTCATCACCTTTTTTGATTGCACCAATACGACGAATATCAAGCCTTACGGAGGCATAAAATTTTAAGGCATTACCACCAGTCGTAGTTTCCGGATTGCCAAACATTACTCCAATCTTCATACGAATCTGATTAATAAAGATCACGAGTGTATTTGTTTTTTTAATATTGCCTGTTAATTTTCTTAAAGCTTGCGACATCAGGCGGGCTTGGAGTCCCATATGAGAGTCGCCCATTTCACCTTCAATTTCTGCGCGAGGCGTAAGGGCTGCTACTGAGTCAATCACTACAATATCTACCGACCCACTTCTTACAAGCATATCTGCAATTTCAAGAGCTTGTTCGCCCGTATCGGGTTGAGAAATCAGTAAGTCTGGAACAACAACACCTAATTTCGCAGCGTATTGAGGATCAAGCGCATGTTCTGCGTCAATAAAAGCAGCAACACCGCCAAGTTTTTGCATTTGAGCAATCACTGATAAAGTTAAGGAGGTCTTTCCAGATGATTCTGGACCATATACTTCAACGACACGTCCTCGAGGCAGGCCACCAATCCCCAGAGCTATATCAAGACCTAAGGAACCTGTTGAAACAGACTGAATATCTTGGATGATATCGGAATCACCCATCCTCATGACGGAACCTTTTCCAAATTGTTTCTCGATTTGCGCTAGCGCGGCAGCGAGTGCCTTACTTTTGTTGTCATCCATCTATAATTTGCCTTTAATTGAAGTGTTTTTATCACCAATAATTATTTCATACTTGGGGGTTTAAAGTAAGCGCTAAGACTTGATTTAGAGCAAATAGACAAGAGGATTCACGTATGTTTTCTCTTGATCCTGGGAAGATTTTTGAATCATTAAAAATGATCTTATTTTGATAGGCGATAGCAAAGAAAACAGTACCAACAGGCTTGTCAATTGACCCTCCTGAGGGGCCAGCAATGCCAGTAATTGATAGAGCAAAATCAGCATGACTTACTCTTAGAACCCCCAGAGCCATTTCTGAAGCAACTTCTTTACTTACTGCACCGAATTTTGAAAGTGTATTTTGGTTCACCTTAAGTAACTCAATTTTTGATTCATTGCTGTAAGTAATTAATCCTCGGTCAAACCAAATAGAGCTTCCAGGAATATTGGTGAGATACTGACATACCAATCCTCCGGTGCAAGATTCAGCAAGCGCTATACGCAATTTGTTTTTAGAAAGCACGCTCCCTAATCGAAAGCATGTATCTTGAATTAATTTATGAGCCATTGAATTAAGAAGTCAAGAATGAGTGTAAAAAATGCTGCGACATAATCATCAAGCATAATACCTAATCCCCCACTCACATGCTTATCTATGAAGCTGATCGGGAAAGGTTTCCAAATATCAAAGATTCTAAAGAGTACAAATAACTCAAAAATTTGCAGGATATTTAAAAGGGGCTGAGCAATAATTAATATTAAAAAAAAGGCTGAAATTTCATCCCAAACAATAGTGCTAGGATCTTTAATTTTAAGTGCCTGAGCTGTTTGCCCGCAGATAAAAATACCTCCAACTGTAAATAGAAGAGCAATTATCATTTGAATGAATGAACTATATGGCAGTATCAATAGATAAAGAGGAATCCCTATAAGGGTGCCTACAGAGCCCGGTGCTTTTTTTGAAAGGCCAGCACCAAAACCTAGCGCTATAAAATGTGATGGATGTCTTAGTAAAAATTTAATATCAGGCAAAATGATCAAACCCCCTAGGATTAAATACCATTAAATTACCTTCATGATCCAGAATCTTTAAAGGTTTTTTACGGGTAATAGTGCCAATTATACTTACAGTAGTATTTGTTTTTTTTGCAATTTTTTTTATGTGAGCTCTATTTCTTACAGGGGCTGAAAATAGTAATTCATAATCATCACCACCATTGAATATAAATTGATATTTTTTTGACTTATGAATAAAGTTGTCACATGGTATATTCATCAAATGTAGTTGAGCACTAACTTTTGAAGCTTTTAAAATATGACTTAAGTCTTGAATGAGACCATCAGAAATATCAATACAGCTATTTGAATAGCGAGATAAATGAGAGCCTAATAAAACTTTTGGTATCGGTGTTTCAAGTGCCTTTATACATTTTGTTTTTAAGTGGGGAGGGAGATTTAATTTACCCTGAAGACTTGCTAAACCCATGGAGGCAATACCTAATTGGCCTGTTACCCAAATATCATCATCGATTTTTGCACCAGATCTTAATAGCCTTTCATTTTTTCTCACTTCACCTAAGACGGTGATTGAAATAGTAAGAGGGCCTTTTGCGGTATCTCCACCAATTAGATCAATCCCAAATCTATTAGCGCACTTAAAAAAGCCACTTGAGAATTTTTTGAGCCAGACATGGTTTATTTTAGGGAGCGATATAGATAAAGTTGCCCATTTGGGCTTGGCTCCCATCGCTGCGATATCAGATAAATTAACTGCTAAACATTTCCAGCCTAAATGAGATGGATTTGTATTTTTTAGAAAATGGATATTCTCTACAAGCATGTCTGAAGAGATGGCGATTTTATGATTTTTTTGAATATTAATTATCGCTGCATCATCTCCAATACCCAATAGAGTTTGCTTCATTTTTTTTTTAAAGTAACGCTCAATAATTTCAAATTCTGAAGCCATTATTATTTGGATTTGGGCCTGAAAGTTTTAACAATATTTTCATGGGTATCTATAAAAGAACCATTTAAAAGATCAATACAATAAGGCACAGAAGCAAAAATACCATGAACTATTATTTCGCCTTGATCATTTTTTAACCCCTCAAGGGTTTGAGCAATAGACTTAGGTTGACCAGGCAAATTGATAATAAGTGTATTTTTGCGCACGACTGCGACCTGTCTAGATAGAATCGCAGTGGGTACAAAATGCAAACTAATTTGGCGCATTTGCTCGCCAAAGCCAGGTATCTCTCGATCTGCTATTGCTAGGGTTGCTTCGGGAGTTACATCTCTTAAAGCAGGGCCTGTGCCACCAGTCGTAAAGATGAGATCACATAACTCAGTATCGACAAAATTAATCAATACAGATTCAATTAAAGGCTTCTCGTCAGGAATAATTTTTTCTATTGTTTCAAAAGGTGATCTTAAGGCTTTTTGAAGCCATATTTTTAGATTAGGAATGCCTTGATCTTCATATTTACCTTGCGAGGCTCGATCGCTAATTGAAATGAGTCCAATTTTTGTGAACTTATTTTTCATGATGGGTCATAATAACAAAGCTTGATCATAACATTATCACCCTAAGGAAATTCCATGTCATTTAAACTTATTTTTATAATGCTGAATTTATTCAGCATGTTAGCCATCGCTGAAGAGGTGAATTTATTTCAAACAAATTATCTTTCACAAAGTAATAATAATTTATATTCTTTGCAAAAAAAGCCCGATACAAAAATTTATGCTGGTATGAATAAAGAAAAAGATAATAATAGAATGTTAGAAGATGGTTATGACTTAATGGGAGTATCTTCTTTTCAGGGCGCTTTTGTAGAGCCCAATGAAGCCCTTAAACATGCTCAATCCATTCAGGCTGATGTGGTCCTTGTATACGATCGGCAAATGAATGAAATGACTCGAGCAACCCTTTTAAGAAAAGCTCGTGAAGATATAAAAAAAGATAGCGGGGGTAAAAAAAATACTGTAGTTGAGGTCAGCGAAGCGGATTTAAAAGATAAAAATAGTAAATTTGAATTTTATGCAACATATTGGGCTAAGTTGCCTCAACCTATTTTAGGTTTGCACGTCATTAAATTAAGTACTAAAAATTCTGATACAAAAGAGACGCAGCAAGAGAAGGGATTAAAAGTTATTGCTGTTATTAAAGACTCCCCAGCTTTTAAAGTAGGTTTTCAAAAAGGTGATGTGATACTTGAATTAAATGATGTGAATGCTGAGTCACCCGAAGTCTTTTCTAAGTCGGTATTTAATCTTCAGGGTAATAAAGTGAAAATCAAATATGTAAGAGATGATGAGGAAAAGGTTGTAAGCGCTGACCTTAATCGCAGATAATTTTATTTTTCTATAATTTTTTTTATAAGCTTAAATAATTCTCGATTATATTTGGGTGCTTTATCATGATTTTTTTCCTCTATAGCTTCTTTGATTGTGTTTAAGAGAAGTAACTTTTGCTCAGTAGGAAATTGAGTTAGGAAATCATTAATACTTTTTGGCTCTTCAACTAATTTTTTACGCCATAATTCTATATTATGAAAATGTTGTTTTACTTTGAGTTCTTGTAAGTTCCAAAAAGTCATAATAGTATTTAATTCGGCTGCATCAAAATTTCTCATAAGCTTTCCAATATATTGACTTTGGCGCCTTTTGGCGCTGTTACTTGTAATTTTTTGCATCATTAAAATTGCTTCAAATAATTCTGATGGTAAATTCAGAGCTTTTAATTTTGACATAGATAAAGCAGATAATTTTAATCCAAGCGACTGAAGCTTTTCTGCTTCAAGTTTTAACTGCGTTCTACTAATGCTACTTTTTTCTAAATCCTTGTCTTTAGCCATATGAATATATTTGAGTTAAAAGAGTGACTATTTCTAAGTTATGATAGCAGGGTTTACTTTCTGACCTATTAAGATATGGAAAAAAATCAATTTGATTTGGAGCAGTTGAAAAAAATTGCAGATCATGCATTAAATTATGCAAAAAAAATTGGCGCGACTGCATCTGAAGTTGAAGTGAGTTATGGTACAGGAAAAAATATTTCTGTTCGCTTAGGCAACCTTGAAACGCTAGAAATTAATAGAGATAAAGGATTTTCTGTCAGTCTCTACAATGGCCAGCGAAAGGGTAGCTCAAGCTCTTCTGATTTATCCATACAAAGCATTGAGGATGCTGTAGAGGCTGCTTTTAATATTGCACGCTATACAGCTCCAGACCCTTTATTTGGTTTGGCTGATAAAAATCTTATGGCAACTAATATGCAAGATCTTGATTTACATAGTGTATGGGATGTTTCTATAGATTGTATGATTGACCTTGCAAAAACATGTGAAGCTAAAGCGCTTAATGTAAGTAAAAAAATTACAAATTCTGAAGGCGCTAACATCTCATCTTCTGAAGGTATTTTTATTTATGCCAATAGTCATGGATTTATAGGTGGTTATCCAACATCTAGGCATTCGATCGGTTGCTCTGTAATTGCAGAAGAAAAGCTTATGATGCAAAGGGACTATTGGTATTCATCTGCAAGGCATGCTGAGGATTTAGAATCTGTTGAATATGTGGGGAAATTAGCAGGAACAAGAGCACTGGCTCGATTAGGCGCAAAAAAAATTCATACTTGTCATGCTCCAGTTATTTTTGAGGCACCGATAGCTTCAGGACTCATCTCATCTCTTATCTCAGCTATTTCAGGTGGTAATTTATATCGTCAATCTTCATTTCTTCTAAACTCGCTCGGAGAAAAAGTAGCCAGTAGTCAATTAACTATCAAAGAAGATCCTTTTCTTTTGCGAGGCGAGGCAAGTGCCATGTTTGATGATGAAGGGGTGGCAACGCATGAAAGATTATTGGTCGATCAGGGTACTATTAATGGATATCTTCTGTCTTCTTATTCTGCTAAAAAGCTTGGTATGCAATCATCAGGTAATGCCGGTGGTGCACATAATTTAATTGTGAAGCATGGCAATCAAAATTTAAAAGATCTTATTAAAACAATCCATAAGGGTCTGCTTGTGACAGAATTGCTCGGTCATGGACTAAACATGGTAACGGGCGATTATTCTCGAGGTGCTGCAGGTTATTGGATCGAAGAAGGGGAGATTACTTATCCTGTTGAGGAAATTACTATTGCAGGAAATATGAAGGAAATATTAAAAAAAATTGTTGCAATCGGAAATGATGTTTATAAAAATGGATCAAAGCGCACTGGTTCAATTTTGGTAGAGGCAATGAGCATTGCCTCTAGTTAGTTGCCTAGAGGAATTGTATACGGACTAACACTATTACTTTCAGTTGCTCCATCCTTAACTAAATTTTCTCTATTTTGCATATAAGTATCACGCATGAAAGCATATGGATCAAAAGCTCTATCGCGGATATCAATGTCATCTATTAGTTCAGCGCGTTTATCAATTACAGCTGCTCCAATTAAAGCCCATCTAGCTGGGTCATCATTGATATAACCAATTGGATTGAAGAAGAATGCATCCGTTGCAAATCCAATACCATCCCTGGTGCTTGATGGACCAAGAAGAGGAAGTACTAAATATGCCCCGCTGCCTAAACCATAATAGCCAAGAGTTTGACCAAAGTCTTCCCTTGTGCGAACGCCACCAGTTTTTGAATGAATATCAAAAAAACCAAGTATACCAACTGTGGTATTTAACGCGATACGCCCTGTTGTATTGGCAGCTTGTTTAAATTTAAATTGAAATAGTTCATTAACAAGCGTCACAACATCGAAAATATTTTTAAAGAAATTATTAACGCCTGTTTGGACAGGGGCTGGGGTAATTGCTTGATAGCCTTTCGCAACAGGTTTTAAAGCAACTTTATCAATGACGTCATTAAATTTATAAACTGTTCTATTCATGCCTTCAAGAGGATCTTTATTTTGCTGAGACGCACAACCAAGCATTAAAAAAGTAACAAAGATTGTTATGAAGAACTTGATGATTTGATTAATCATTTTTTATATTTCTTAAGACTCCAAAAGATTATCTATGAATGTGGTTTTTTTGTCTATAACTCTCTGGAAATTATGGTTTAAAAGTTTAAATGTTGTATAAAAACAACAAACTAATTTTTAATAGATTTATAGAGGGCTAAGACTTTAATTCTCTGTTTAGCATGGTCAACAATGGGTTGTGGGTAATCTATTTTATTGATATTTTGACTGAGCCAAGGTGTATGGATCTGATCATCAGAAAAATTACTCAGTTCAGGAATATATTTTTTAATAAATTTGCCATGAGGATCAAATCTTAAAGATTGCGTAATAGGGTTAAAAATCCTAAACCAGGGTTGAGCGTCACATCCAGTAGATGCTGCCCATTGCCACCCTCCATTATTAGCGCTTAAATCGAAATCAATGAGTTTTTCTGCAAAGTAAGCTTCACCCCATCGCCAATCTATAAGTAAATCTTTGACTAAAAAAGAAGCGGTAATCATTCTAAGACGATTATGCATAAAACCCGTTTGATTAATCTGATTCATAGCGGCATCTACAATAGGATAGCCAGTTTTACCTTCTGCCCATGCTTTGAAAAAATTTGGGTTATTTTCAAAAGGGATCGATTCGTATTCTTTTTTAAAAGCTTTACCAAAAGCTACATCGGGACGATGAAATAAAATTTGAAAATAAAATTCACGCCATATCAATTCATTTAGCCATGATTGAGCCCCTTCACTAAAAGACTCTAAAGCTAATCTAAAAAGTTGTCTGATTGAGACTGTGCCAAATCGTAAGTGAACAGATAAATAAGAAACACCTTTAATTGCAGGTAAATCACGGGTTTTTTTATAAAGTGCAATTCTCTCTTTGAAATCTTCAACGAGTAATTTGCCTCCAGTCATACCTGTATGAATTTTAATTTGATGCAGGTTAGTCTCTTGAAATCCTAAATCCCTAAGGGTTAGCAAGGGGCCAGATTTAAATTGGGCGAGATTTTGAATTAACGGCTCAATATCGAAGCGAGGAATTGTAGTTTGGTTAAGTTTTTTTAAGTAATTATTTTTGTATGGCGAAAAAACAGAATAAGGGTTTCCTAGTGCTGTGAGAATTTCATCTTTTTCAAAAACTACTTGATCTTTGAAGTCATAAAAAATGATATTTCTTTTAAGGACAAGATTTTTTATTTCTTCATCACGTTTAATGGCTTTTGGTTCGTAATCTCTGTTAGTAAAAATCGCTTCAATTTTGAATTCTTCAATCACCTTAGAAATAGCATTCAAGGCAGAATCATTAATCACAATCAAATCAGATTTCTTTTGCCTAAGGCTGTCTTTAAGTTCTTTAACACTTTCCCAAATAAATTCCACACGCCTATCCTCTTTATTTTTCAAGGCATCTAAAATTTCCTTATCAAAGATAAAAATACAAAAAACATACTTAGATTCTTCAAGTGCATGAAATAAGGCAGTATTATCATAATCACGCAAATCTCTTCTAAACCAAACAAGTGAATTATTGTATTTTTTACTCACGATGGTAAGGATGGTTTTCTAAAATGGAGTGAGCTCGATATATTTGTTCTGCAATTAGGATTCTTTTTTGTTCTATAGAGCTAAATTTTTTTTCAGGTTTGATTTCTATAAGTTCAGAAGAAAATTCGCAGTCAAGCTTTGAAATATAACTATTAAAAGCCTTCTTGATCCAGCTTGGCATTTTATTGCCAATTGAGATAATTTTTATTTTCAACGAAATGAGCTAATTTTTTTAGTAGATTTTTTTTTAGATGACTCTGTCCATAATTCTTCAAGATTGTAGTATGCGCGTGTGGTAGGAAGCATAATATGGACAATTACATCATCTACATCTACAAGAACCCACTCACCTTCTTTTTCACCTTCAATTCCGTTAATATGGATATTAAGTGATTTCATTTTTTCACAAACATTATGAGCAAGCGCTTTTGTTTGTCTAATTGAATTAGCACTCGCAATCACCATAAAACTTGTTATTGTTGTGATTTTTCTTACGTCAAGTACTTCTATATCAAAAGCTTTAATATCTTCAAGGGCTTCAACTACCGCTTTTTTAATATCGTTTAAGGTCATCGATAATTAAGCAACCTGAATCTGAATAAAGTCTTTTTTTGCAATAACCTGATTTTTCTCATTAACATAAACAAGTATTGGTTTGTATTTTTCAAGCTCTAGTTCAGAATAATTTGCATAGGTTACAATAATAACAAGATCACCAGGACTTGCTTTGTGAGCAGCAGCTCCATTTATAGAAACTACACCCGAGCTTCTTTGTGCCTTGATAGCATAAGTCGTAAAACGCTCGCCATTTGTAATATTGTAAATCGCAATTTGCTCGTACTCTCTAATTTGAGCCGCCTCAAGTAATATTTCATCGATAGCACATGAGCCTTCATATTCACGTTCAGAATGCGTCACTTGAACACGATGAAGTTTAGATTTGAGCATGATTCTTTGCATATATTTGAAGTACACAACTTAGGTCTATAAGACTCACTATTATAGCCAGTTCAATTCTAGATGCAAAATTCAATATTATCAATAAGGCGAACAGACCCCAGAGATGCAGCACCTAAAATAACTATATGATTTTCATCATGAACAGGAGTTTTAAGCGACTGAGCTGAGCGAATAGCTATATAATCCACAGCCCATCCAGAAGTGTTTAATGACTTCGTTGCACTTTCTTCAATTTCTTTAAATGAAGAAGTCTTCTGTATGACTTCATCTTTCATCGTATTCATGAGCTTGAATAATTGAGAGGCTTTTTTTCTATTTTCTGCTGAGAGCAAAGTATTTCTCGAGCTTTTAGCTAGACCATCATAATCCCTGATGGTATCGATCCCTATGATCTGAATTGGGTAGTTAAGCTGTTTTACTAATTCTTTGATTAGAAAGAGCTGCTGAAAATCCTTTTTTCCAAAAAAAGCTAAATCTGGTCGAATGAGATTAAATAATTTACACACAATAGTAGTGACACCATTAAAATGCCCTGGTCTAAATTTCCCACATAAATCATTTGCAATATTAGGTAAATGAATTTCGATTATTTGTAGCGCACCAAGAATATCTTCTTTGGATGGGGTAAATACAAAAGGTACATTTAATTTTTGAAGTATAGATAAATCTTCATCAATCGTCCTCGGATAGCTTAGAAAGTCCTCTTTTGAATTAAATTGAAGTGGGTTAATAAAAATGCTTACCACAACATATTTTGTTTTTTTTAGTGCTTCTTCAATGAGTTTATGATGTCCCTCATGGAGATTTCCCATAGTGGGAACAAAAGCAATATTAGTTAATACTTTTAAAGTTTTTATTAATTCACTTTGAGAATGAATGACGCGCATCTTCAAGAACGACTTTTTATAAATTTTAAAAGAAAGTCTTTTATATCAATGAATTCATTTGATTCAAATACATCATTTAAATAAAGATCATGAAATATTTCCGACTTCATTAATAGATCATATAAGATAAAAATCTCACCGTCACATGACTTGCCTGAATGAAATCCAATAGTCGGGATAGATATTTCTTGCGTAATAATTTTTGCAATACTCTCAGGGGTTGAGGAAAGAACCATCATATCTACTCCAGATCTTTCAAGTGATTTTGCATCTTCAATAATAGTTTCTAAAGCTTTTTGCATTACATTTTTAATTTCACTCTGAGTTATACTTTTTATACTTTGAGGCATTAATCCAATATGCCCACACACTTTAATATCTTTTGTTTTTAGGTGATGAACGACAGACAATAGTGATGCGCTACCTTCAAGCTTTACCATATCTGCTCCTGCTTCAATAAGTATTGAGGCACTTTTATAAGCAAGATTATTAGTCTCATAAGTGTTTATAGGTAGATCGCTTATAATAAACGTCGATTTGGTACCTCGCGATACAGCTTTCGTGTGATAGATCATGTCGCTTAATGACACATCATGAGTGCTAGTATCACCTTTAATAACCATGCCTAAAGAAT
Source organism: Methylotenera sp. (assembly GCA_005797835.1). GTDB lineage: Bacteria > Pseudomonadota > Gammaproteobacteria > Burkholderiales > Methylophilaceae > Methylopumilus. Next base: position 5,792 of record SYKG01000039.1, on the reverse strand, counting down.
CGCCCACTAAAATGGCATTCACGTTAATCGATTCTAAAAGGTGGGCAAATGACGCATCATAGCAAGTAAGCATGATTATTTTTTTTCCACTATTTTTCATGGATTTCAGAGTTGTTAAATTCATAGAAGTTGGGGATTAAAAAACTCTCGATTACTTTTGATATTAATAATCTTTTCAATTAAGAGATCAATAGCATTTTTATCGTTAAGGATATTTAAATTTTCATTATTAAGAATTAAAACAGGCGAGTGATTGTAACTATGAAAAAATTGACTATAGGACTCAGCAACGGCCTCAAGATATGCAGTTGATATATTAATTTCAAAATCAATATTTCTTTCTTTGATTCTTTTTTTTAAGGTTTCAACAGATGTTTGAATATAAATAACGAGATCTGGCTTAGGCACTTTTAATTGTAAGTGAGAGAAGATTTGATGGTATAGATTAAATTCCTCTTCATCTAAATTAATTTTTGCAAATATAGGATCTTTTTCAAGAAAAAAGTCAGCAATTGTTGATTCTTTAAACATATCTTTTGTTGAAATTTTTTGTATTTGATCTGCTCTTTGAAAAAGAAAAAATAATTGAGTGGATAGGGCATAACGCTGCATATCTTCATAAAATTTAGGTAAAAAAGGATTTTTTTCAGCTTTTTCATTTAGAAAATTTACTGAAAATCGATTAGCCAAAATTTTTGCAAGTGTCGATTTTCCTGAGCCAATTGGTCCCTCAACCACAATATAGGGATACTTATCAAAAATATTCATAGAGTTATGCGCATAGTATTTTTAGGATCTAGCTCTTTGGCTATTTTAGCGATATCTCCTATAAGAGGAATAGAAATATTTTCATTAATTTCTTGGAGGGGAAAAATTACAAAGGCTCTTTCATGCATTCTTGGATGAGGGATTATGAGTCTCGGTTCATTTAGTTTTATGTCCCCATAAAGAAGAATATCTAAATCAAGAGTTCTTGGTGCATTAAGAAATGAGCGTTCCCTTTGGTGTGAAAGTTCTATCATTTGAAGTTCTAATAAGAGCTGGTGAGGACTCAAATCCGTTTCAATCAAAACTACGGCATTAATAAAATCAGGTTGATCTTTGTAACCTAAAGGTGAACTAGTATAGCAACTTGATTTTTTTATAAGTTTACTTTTAGGCAGATATGTAATTTCATGGAAAGCACTGAGAACTTGATTTAGCGGATTCGCAAGGTTACTTCCTATAGCAATATAAGCTAGAGTACTCATTTTTGATTATTTGCGAGTAAGTTGGTTAACTATCAACGATTTTTTGTGGTGATCAGCATCAATAAAATTTGTCCACCAAATGCCAATACCTTGATCAAGTTGATTAGATTGGCATCTTAATAGCATAAAGTCATAAGCAGCTCTAAACCTAGGATGGAGTAATAATCGATATATTTTTTTTGGAGATTGATTTTCAAAGCGTGGTTGTAATCGCCATATTTCCCTCATGGCAATGGTGAAGCGCTTATGAATGGGAAAAAGTTTAACTTGTTCTTCAATCACTTCATCAATAGCTTGATTGAGGCCTCCAATAGAATGTTTAAGCTCAATTTTATATTGATCCCATAGTTGACAAACTTGATGCCATAATAAAAATGAAAATAAAAAACTTGGGTTACAAGATTTATCTCGGCTAATCCTTAAGTCTGTATTTTTAAGGCCATTTGAAATAAAAAGACTAATTTCTTTTGTTTCAAACTCTGGTGATAAAAAAAATTGTGAGTAAATATTTTCATTTCGCATAACTTTATAGCTATTTAATGCATGTCCTGTTAAGAAAAACTTAATGACCTCATCAAATAATCTAGAATGTGGAATATTATGGAGTAAAGGGACAACTTTTTCGATAGGTTTTCTTGACGAAGTATTAAGGGCGATATTAAGTTTTGCACATACTCGGAACGCTCTTAGTATTCGAATAGGATCTTCTTGATAACGCTTTTCTGGATCGCCAATCATTTGAATAATTCCAAATTTAAGATCGTCTAGTCCATTATGAAAATCAACAAGTTTGTGATGAATAGGACTATAAAACATTGCGTTGATAGTAAAGTCTCGCCGCATTGCATCCTCTTCTATAGTGCCATAATAATTATCATCTTTAATAATGGAACCATCAGGCTGAGGAATTTCTTTTTGCTTTGAGCGGTATGTGGAGACTTCAATAACTTCTCTTCCATAAATAACATGAACTAATTTAAAACGTCTGCCGATTATTCGAGAGCGCTTAAATAAACGATGTATCTGATCAGGCGTAGCATTTGTAACAACATCAAAGTCTTTAGGCTTAATTCCAAAAAGAAGATCTCTCACGGCCCCGCCTACAATGTATGCTTCAAAGCCATTACCTTCAAGAATTTCTATAGTTTTAATTGCGTGAACACTAATAAGGCTGATATCAATTTTTTTAAAATCGATTTCAAAATTAGATTTTTTAGTTTTTTTAAATTTTTTAAAAAAGGATCTAAGTATAAGCGGAGCAGAGGACATTAATGAAGATATTTGTTAAATGATATTTTTTTTCCAGAAAATATCTTTAACTTTTTTATGTTTATTAATAACTCTGGCAAGCACAAATAATAAGTCTGAGAGTCGATTAATATATTGAAGTGAATAAGGATTAATAGTGACTTTTGATTCTAGCTTAAATAAAGCTTGTTCAGTTCTTCTACAAATTGTCCTCGCCATATGAAAGAGGGCTGATGCTCGTGAGCCTCCAGGGAGAATAAACTCTTTGAGTGGAGGTAAGGCTATATTATATGCTGTAATAATTTCTTCTAATTCAAGTACATCATTCTTTTGGATAATTTTATATCCTGGTATAGAAATTTCTCCACCTAGATTAAATAAATGATGTTGAATAACAATTAAGATTTTTTTGATTTTAGGCGGCATATTATCTGAAAGTAATAGCCCAATCATTGAATTAAGTTCATCTATTGCGCCAATTACTATAATGCGATCGCTATATTTCTTTATTCTTGAGCCGTCCCCGAGACCAGTAGTTCCCTTGTCCCCACTTCTGGTAAATATTTTTGATAAACGGTAACCCATGATTTTCCTTTTCAATCTATTGTACATTAAGCTTAGTATCATCTATATTAAGATTTGAATAAAACTTAGCTTAATCCTATGACCCCATCTCAAAATAATCCTATTGGCGTGATTGATTCTGGAGTAGGTGGTATTTCTGTCCTTAAGAGTATTAGAAAGTATTTGCCGTATGAAAAATTAATTTATGTTGCAGATTCAAAGTATGCACCCTACGGTGAAAAATCAAGCGAAGACATTACGCATCGTATGCTAACTATTTTTGAATTTTTAAATAAAATTAAAGTAAAGTCTATTGTAGTAGCTTGTAACACAGCAACAGCTGCTTCAATTGGGACACTGAGAAATCAATTTAATTTTCCAATTGTAGGCATGGAGCCTGCAGTCAAGCCTGCTTCATTATTGTCAAAAAATAGAGTAGTCGGTATTTTAGCAACTTCCGGTACCTTATTAAGTGCGAAATTTGCAGCCCTATTAGAACACCATGCCAATGATATTCATTTTATTACACAACCATGTTTTGGTTTAGTCGAGCTTGTTGAGCAAGGGGATTTAGAGAGTGTAAAACTTACTACACTTTTAAAAAAATATATTGACCCTTTGTTAAAGGAAAATATTGATACCCTGGTATTAGGATGCACGCATTACTCTTTTTTAAAACCTGCGATACAGAATTTAATGCCTAGCTATATTAATATTGTAGATACTGGAGATGCTGTAGCGGTTTATTTAAAACATGTATTGATTGAAAAAAACTTGCTCAATCATGACATCCTGCCAGGCATAACTGATTTTTGGACTAATAGCCTAGATCAGAACGCTGATAAAGTAATTACGAGCCTATGGGGAGGCGATCCAATAAGCTTTAACTATAAAGGGCTTTGGATTTAATTTATTTTAGTTTGTATATTGCCCCACAATAGGGACAAGATACCCTGCCTGTTTTTATAATATCTAAAAAAACTCTTGGGTGTGATGAAAACAAATTGTCTTCTTGTGGAGGGCAAAACAATGGAAGATTTTTTTGATCTACATTTATAACTTTATTGTTCATGTTTTAAACGTAAGTCAGCCAGTCTTCATATTTTTTTAATTTTCCTGTGACAGCATCAAAGTAAATACTTTGCACTTGTTTAGTTACTTCTCCGCGATGACCATTGCCGATTATTCTTCTGTCTAACTCTCTAATTGGGGTAACCTCTGCAGCTGTGCCTGTGAAAAAGGCTTCATCTGCAGTATAGACCTCATCTCGTGTAATTCTTTTTTCAATGACTGGAATTTTTAAGTCATTTGCAATTTGAATGATTGTATCGCGGGTAATACCTTCTAATGCACTTGTAAGGTCAGGCGTAATTAGTTTGTTATGCTTTACTATAAATATATTTTCTCCTGAACCCTCAGTTACAAAACCATTGACATCAAGCAATAAGGCTTCGTCATAGTTATCTTGTATTGCTTCTTGGTGGGCTAAAATTGAATTCATATAATTACCATTCGCTTTTGCCTTACACATAGTGACATTGACATGATGTCTAGAAAAAGAAGATGTTTTTACACGAATACCATTTTCAAGGGCCTCTTTACCCATATATGCCCCCCATTCCCAAGCCGCAATAATGACATGAGTTGATAAGGTTTTTGCAGAAATACCCATAGCTTCAGCACCATAGAATGCCATAGGTCTGATATAAGCCGATTCCAGTTTGTTTTCTTTAACAGCTTTCTTATGAGCATCCATAATCATATTTTTGTCATAAGGCATTTTCATCCCAAGGATATGTGCGGAATTAAAGAGTCGGTTTGTATGCTCTTTAAGTCTGAAAATGGCAGTACCTTCTTTTGCTTTATATGCTCTAACCCCTTCGAAGACACCCATGCCGTAGTGAAGTGTATGGGTAAGTACATGAGTTTTTGCCTCTCGCCAAGGCGTCATTTTATTATCAAACCAAATGTATCCGTCACGATCTTGCATTGAGGTTGGGATTGCCATAGTTTTCCTTAAAGTTAGTAAATCTTTGTTAAGTTTATTTGTAGCTTATTGCTACTTACTAACATGATAAAATGAATCGCTTTTATTGAGAAATATATTATGAAAAAAAATGTATTTTTATTTGTGATTTTAATTTGCCTTACGGGATCACTACTACTATTTTTACATTTTTCCTACCAAAAGTCTCATGATGAGAGTTTTGTGGGTACAGACATTAGTTCAATTCATATGAATACAGCTTTTAAATTGAGAGATTTTAATGGGGCTACAAAATCATTAGATGACTTTAAAGGTAAAGTTGTGGTTCTTTTTTTTGGATTTACGCATTGCCCTGATATATGCCCTACAACAATGATTGACCTTAAAAAAACAATGATTCTTCTTAAAGGAAAGGCTTCAGAAGTACAAGTTATTTTTATTACATTAGACCCATCTCGTGATACTCCAGAGGTGTTAAAGAAATTTATTCCAACATTTAATGGTTCTTTTATAGGTCTTACTGGGTCAGAGGACGATATTAATAAAGTGACAAGTCAGTTTAAGATTTTTTATCAAAAGGTTAATGATGGCAGCAAAGCAGGCTATACCATTGATCACAGTGCAGGTTTATATGTGATTGATAAGAGTGGGAGCATTAAGCTTCACATAAGAAATAGTCAGACACCCGAAGACATAGCGAGTGATCTCGCAAGACTTATTTAGCCTATGAGATATAAGTCGCT
>SYKG01000038.1 GCA_005797835.1 Methylotenera sp. | reverse complement strand
TCCTCTTGCTTGATTTCGACCTTTAAAATAATAAGCAAAAACTTCAATTGAAGCCACATGAAAGCTTCCAAAAGTTGCAGCATGTAACATTTGCGCTATTAATAATAAATAGAGATGATCAGGAAAGGCTCCAATAAGAATGAAGCGAATGACGCCCAAAAGTAAACTCATTAATAAAATTACTTTGAGTGAATACCGAAGTAAAATTTTTGGCATGCATATGAAAATCAAAATTTCACAAATAACACCAATAGCCCAAAGCCATCCTATGGTTCCAGTGCTATAACCATGCTCCTTGAGGTAAATTGAATAAAAATTATAAAGTACTCCATGCGCAGAAACCATTAAAATACAGCCAATTAAAAGTGCTGCTACAGAAGGTTTTTTAATAACTTCCCAAATCGACACATCCCTTTTTTTATCGTGGATCCCTTGAGTCTCAGGAATAGTATTTGATAAAAAAAATATAATGGCTTGAGCGATTAATAAAGCCCATAACAAAATATCAATGCCCTGAAGGTTAATTAGATAACCTAATAATAAAGACGCCAGAATAAATCCAATCGATCCCCATAGTCTTATTCTGCTGTAATGTCCGTTTGTGTTTGCCAAATGAGCAAGCGTCAGGGACTCTGCCAAAGGAAGAGTTGAACTCGTAAATAGACTTAATGCTGACATTATTAAAAAGATCCAAAAAAATCCTTTCGCCCAAAAAACACCAATAAAACAAATCAGGCCCAAAAGTGAAGTTAACTTAATCCATTTCACTCGATAGCCTGTGTGATCAGCTAACCAACCCCAAAAATTCGGAGCAAAAATACGACTTATTTGAAATAACGAGAGAAGAATACCAATATTTACAAGAGAAAAATTTTGAGATTGCAGATAAATGCCCCAATAAGGAACAAAAGTACCTACAAAAAAATAATAGAAAAAATAAAAGCGTGATAAGCGCCAGTGAAGATTATACCCAGCACTCACTAAATTTTTGGTGTATGCGAAAAGACATCTGCATTTTGAGCTCGATGTCTTAATGCCTGGTCTATAATTACTAAAGCTAGCATAGCTTCAACAATGGGTGTCGCTCTAATAGCAACGCAAGGATCATGACGACCTGTCGTTTGCATAAGCACAGCATCTCCTTGTATATTAATTGATTGCCGATCTTGAGGAACGCTTGAGGTTGGCTTAAAAGCGACATTTGCGATAATAGATTGTCCAGTTGATATACCGCCTAGAATACCCCCTGCATGATTTGTTAAAAATCCTTGAGGGGTTAATTCATCGCCATGCTCACTACCTTTTTGAGTAATAGAACCAAAACCCTCGCCTATATCAACACCTTTTACAGCGTTAATACTCATCATTCCGTATGCAATTTCAGCATCGAGTCTTCCGAAAACTGGCTCCCCTAAGCCTACAGGTATATTCTCTGCAATTACGGTAATTTTGGCACCTACTGAATCTCTCCCCGCACGAATGTTATCTAAATATTTTTCTAATTCAGGGACCTGTTCTTGGTTAGGACAAAAAAATGGATTTTGATTTACATCTTCCCAATTTTTAAATCCTATTTGAATAGAGCCCATTTGACTTAAATAAGCACGAATTTTAATGCCATATTTTTTTAATAACCATTTCTTTGCAATAGCACCTGCCGCTACTCTTACCGCTGTTTCCCGAGCGCTTGATCTACCCCCACCTCTATAATCCCGAATGCCATATTTATGAGCATATGTATAGTCTGCATGTCCAGGACGAAAAACATCTTTAATTTTTGAATAGTCTTGGCTTCTTTGATCTGTATTACGAATAATAAATCCGATAGGAGCACCTGTTGTTTTACCTTCAAATATACCCGATAAAATCTCAACTTTATCTTCTTCATTACGCTGAGTAACATGCTTTGAAGTGCCTGGCCTTCTTCTATCTAAATCGAGTTGCAAATCTTCTTCTGATAAATCTAGGCCGGGTGGGCAACCGTCAACAACCCCACCTATGGCTGGGCCATGAGATTCGCCAAAAGAGGTAAGCGTGAATAAAGTACCTAGAGTATTACCTGACATAGATATGCTTTTTTATAAATATTCTTAAATTTTATCATAACCCGATTCTAGCCTTTAACTTATTAATTAAGTCGCAAGCCTTTAATCCATTGTTTGTAAACGTGATTTGCTAGTTGATTTAATTGATCACATTTATTGGGCAGATTTTCTAATATTACTTTGGGCATTTGAATCGCTTCTTTATTTTTTTCTCTTTTGATTTCTTCTACTCCGCACTTTATCCATTCTTCTACCATAGATGGAATCATTTCAATATGGCATTGAAACGCAATATGCTTATCAAGATAGCTATAACCTTGATAATAACAATTATTGTTGCTCAAAAGATGAATAGCATTCTTCGGCAACTCAAAAGTTTCACCGTGCCAATGAAATACCTGGGATTCTGATAAATCACCAAACCATTTTTTAGATGCCTGAATTTGCTCAAGATTATTCTTAAGTATTTGAACTGGGAACCATCCAATTTCCCTAAGAGTATTTTTTTTAACTACTGCACCAAGCGCCTTACTAATTAATTGCCCTCCAAGACAATGTCCAAGAACTGGGATATTAGATTGAATAGCTTCTTGAATTAATTTAATCACTTCTTTAATCCATGGTAAGTGATCGTTCACACTCATGGGTCCTCCCATTAAAACTAAACCCGAATATTGAGAGACAGATTTAGGAATCTCTTCCATCTTATCTACTTTAATTAATCGATACTGAATAGTATTTTGGCTAAAAAAATCAGCTAAATAGCCTGGGCCTTCAGTTTCATAAAATCTCATAATTAAAACTAATTTTTTACTCATGGATAATTTTGTAAACACCCAGATCTAAATTTTCTAATGTATAAGTTCCGATTGCAAAACGAATTAACCTTAATGTGGGGTATCCAATTTTTCCTGTCATTCTTCTTATTTGATGATTTTTACCTTCTGATATTTTAATTTCAAGCCAAGTCGTGGGAATTGTTTTTCTTTGTCTAATAGGGGGAATTCTTTCCCATAATATTTTAGGCTGATCTATGATTTTTACCCCTGCAGGCAAAGTTTTAAAATCGCCTAAATCTATACCACACCTTAATTCGTCCAAATCACTCTCTTTTATGTTACCTTCAACCTGAACCCAATACGTTTTTTGCATTTTATATTTTGGATCGCTAATTTGATGTTGAAATAAGCCATCATCAGTTAGAATAATTAAACCTTCACTATCTGTGTCAAGCCTCCCTGCAGGATAAACACTTGGTATTGGAATAAAATCTTTCAATGTTTTATGGTTGTCGTGTTTGCTGAACTGACAAACTACACCATAGGGCTTATTAAATAGTATTTTCATTAAACTTAAAGTGAGTATGAATGATTAGCAAAATTAATCTTCCAAAAAATGCATTAAAAATTACTGTCAATTCAAATCTAAGTTTGAATGTTCCAGATCATCCTATTATCCCATTTATTGAAGGTGATGGTATCGGCGTAGATATTACTCCGGCAATGTTAAAGGTAGTAAATCAAGCTGTTTTAAAAGCTTATGCTGGGAAAAAAGAAATTGCTTGGATGGAAGTATTTGCTGGAGAAAAAGCCACTAGAATATATGATGAAAATACATGGCTTCCTCAAGAAACACTTGATGCCATGGAAGAATTTGTTGTCTCTATTAAAGGTCCTCTCACAACACCAGTGAGTGGTGGTATAAGATCACTCAATGTCGCAATAAGGCAAAGACTCGATCTATATGTTTGCTTGAGACCGATTGAATATTTTATTGGCGTTCCGAGCCCCTTAAAAAATCCCGAAAAAACTAATATGATTATTTTTAGAGAAAATACAGAAGATATTTATGCTGGTATTGAATGGCAGGCTTTCTCAGAAGAATCAAAAAAAATTGTACAAATGATTTCAGAATTAGGCATTAAAAATAAAATCCGCTTCCCTGAGTCCACTGCCATTGGTATTAAACCAGTTTCTAAGGAAGGCAGCCAAAGACTCATAAGAAAAGCTATTAAATATGCAACTGAGCATAAAAAAAGATCAGTGACCCTAGTCCACAAAGGCAATATTATGAAATTTACTGAGGGTGGATTTAAAGAATGGGGCTATCAATTAGCTAAAGATGAATTTGGCGCTAAACCTATTAAGGGTGAATCAAGTTTTATATGTGCCAATGGCCTTATTATCAAAGATTGTATTGCAGACTCATTTTTACAAGAAATATTAATTCACCCAAGTGAATATGATGTTATAGCCACCCTTAATCTCAACGGAGATTATATTTCAGATGCGTTAGCTGCTCAAGTAGGCGGTATTGGTATTGCTCCGGGCGCTAATTTATCTGACTCAAGGGTTATTTTTGAAGCTACTCATGGAACCGCACCAAGTATTGCAGGCAAAAAAATTGCAAACCCTAGCTCTCTAATCCTGTCTGCTCAAATGATGTTAAGGCATATTGGTTGGATTGAAGCTGCCGATATTCTCTTGTCAGCATTCAGAAAAACATTAGCAGATGAAAAAGTTACTCAAGATTTCTCATCTCAATTGAATAGTGTTGCAGCATTATCTACAGATGAATTCGCTGACGCTATCATCAGTTACATGTAAAAAAAAGCCCGCTTGTGCGGGCTTATTTATTTAATGCGAAACTAGGCTTTATTTATATTTGAAGCTTGCTTACCTTTTGGTCCATCTGTAACGTCAAAAGTAACTCTTTGACCTTCTTTGAGACTTTTATATCCTGTATCTACAATTGCTGAGAAGTGAGCGAATAAATCATCACCGCCATCATCAGGGGTAATAAAACCAAAACCTTTTGAATCATTAAACCACTTTACTGTACCTGTTGCCATTTCATAAATCCTTAATTTTAAACAAGGGAGGCCCCGAAAAAGTTTGAATCAAGAACTAAAGCACTACTTAAATATAAATTAAAGCTAGCTAAATAAAACTCGAAACCAAACACCTGAAAGCTTTTTTACGTGTTTTAAACCTAAATGTCAAGCTATTTGTTATTTTTAAAAAGGTTTATAACTTAATACTATTAAGTACTTTTTCTATTTCCTTATAAGGCTGTGCTCCTAACATTCTCCTCCCATCCGAAAAAATCAATGTGGGCGTTGATATAATCCCTAATTTTGAGCCTAATGCCAATATTTGTTCTGTAGGTGCTTCACATATCCCCTTACCTGAAGGAAGCATATCTTTAAGAGCCCAGTCAAGCCAGGCTTTTGAGCGATCTTTGGCACACCAAATCAATTGTGATTTATTTTTCGCATCTGGATGAAGTTTTTCAATTGGAAATAAAAATGTATAAATCGTCACATTATTAAGATTTATAAATTCATTCTGTTCAAGACGTTTACAAAAGGGGCAATCGACGTCTGCAAAAACAACTAATATCCTCGAACCGTCACCTTTAACAGTTTTAATAGCTGAATTTAAGGGTAGAGATGAAAAATCTATTTTAGTTAAATCCTCAAGACGTTCACCAGTTAAATCTTTTTTTGTTTTGGGATCGACGACATGCCCTTCTGCAATAAGAAAAGAAAATTTCTCGTCTGTATAAATGATTTGACCCCCCATAAAAACTTCATAGAGCCCGCTATAAGTGGTTTTCTTAATACTTTCTACTTTTAATTTTGGATATGAGGCTTCAATCATTTTTTTTAAACTAGCCTCATCCGCCATCAAATAAGAAGAGTTAAAAAATAAGATAAATGGGATAATTTTTTTAAAAGTCATAGTCTAACGAACTGCTTTCTCTATAAGAATTTTTTTAATTAAATGGTTTTGATTTATTTTGTTAAGTCCAAAATTCATCAAGAAATCAACAAAATAACTTTGAGTAGAAAAAAGACGACTCAAATGATCCGTTAAATAACTCAAAGATAATATATCTGGCTTCCTATGTCGATTATATTTTTTAAGAAATTGTTTTAACCCAAGGTCATGATGATATTTCTTATGTGAAACTAACAACTCATCAAACTCTATCACATCTCTAAAGCCTAAATTTAAACCTTGACCTGCGAGAGGATGAAGTTGATGAGCAGCATCTCCTATCAAAATTACTCGATCTGAAATTAATGATTCATTAATTTTCATACTCAGAGGATAGTATTCTCGCTTTGTTAAAAGATTAATATCACCAAACATTTCGCCTAAATCTTTTTTTAGCTTTAAAAGAAATATTTCATCATCTAGACTTCTATAATTATCTAAAATATTGTCATTTAGTGAGTAAACAACAGAAAAATCGTGGGTATGGATAGGCAAAAGAGCCAAGATTCCATCACACATGAATTTTTGATAAGCACATCCTTGATGTGCCTTAGAACTTTTAATATTAAATACTAGCGCTGTCTGATTAAATTTTTTATTTTTTACTTCTATAGTTGCTTGGCTTCGCACCCAAGAATTTGAACCGTCAGCTCCAATGACTAATTTAAATTGATATTTATTGCCCTTAGCATCAACAAGATTTATATGATCCATTTCAACTTTGAAGGATTCAATATTATCTGTTTTTATCTCATGATAAGTAATTTTGCTGATTCGATTAATAAAAGCTTTTTCAAGGTCATCATGATTGATGATACAAGCAAGTTCATTAATTCCTGCATCATATGCATCAAAAGTTAGTGATGTATTTTCTTGGTTCGAATAAACCACAATTTTATTAATTGGCGTTACTGATTCTTGAGATATGAAATTAAAAACTCCATTTTCTTCTAGCCATTTTTTTACGCCTGGTGAGATCGCATAAAATCTTGGATCAGGCGTCTTATTTTTGGAAATTTTTGAAAGAGATAATAAGCTTGTCTTGATAGCATGTTTTTCTAAAATCATTAATGCAGCCATACCAATAATACCTGAACCTGTAATCAATACATCACTCGATTTTTCATTCATTTACCAAAACTCATTCTGCTAACTAAAAACTTTTTAATGGGCTTAAAATTATCTAGAAGAGATAAACTAAT
>SYKG01000037.1 GCA_005797835.1 Methylotenera sp. | reverse complement strand
TGGATATTTTGGTAGCTGCGGGGTTGCCAAAAGAAAAAATTACAGTTCTGCATGCCACAACCGAATATCCATGTCCCGTGGAAGATGTCAATCTTAAATCAATGCAAACGATAGCTAAGGCCTTCGGTGTAAAAGTTGGTTATTCCGACCATACCAAGGGTATTGAAGTACCGATTGCAGCTGTTGCCATGGGGGCATGTATCATCGAAAAACACTTTACGCTTGATAAAACGATGGAAGGTCCCGACCACAAAGCGAGCTTGGAACCCCATGAGCTAAAAGCGATGGTGAGTGCAATTCGAAATATTGAAAAAGCATTAGGTGATGGCATCAAAAAACCCAGTAAAAGCGAGTTCAAAAATATTCCTATCGCCCGTAAAAGTATTATGGCATCCCGCCCTATTCAAAAAGGGGAAATATTGAGTACTGACAATATTACTGTTAAACGTCCAGGTACTGGTATCAGCCCGATGCGCTGGGATGAGGTGTTGAATAGACAAGCCTCAAGAGATTTTTCACCAGATGAACCAATTGAAATATAAACATCATGCGTATTTATCTTGATATCTGTTGTTTCAATCGTCCTTTCGATGATCAATCAGATTTAATGGTTCGGCTGCAAACGGAAGCCAAACTCCATGTTCAAGCGATGATACGGGAAAGTGAATTATCTCTAATATGGTCGGTAATGATGGATATAGAAAATGCAGCTAATCCTGATTTGAATCGTAAAATGGTCATCGCAGACTGGCAACAACTAAGTGTTCTCGATATAACGGTCAACGACCCGATTGAAGCAGTAGCAAACACACTGGTTCAAATAGGAGTAAAGCCTATGGACGCACTGCACGTTGCTTGTGCGTTAGACGCGCATGCCGATTATTTTTTGACAACTGATAAAGCACTACTTCGCAAAATGGCAAAACACCAAACATTATCAGTTGTTGATCCTATCGAGTTTATTCGTAGACTAAAAGAGGATAATCATGAGAACTGACATTGACATTCGCGCTGAAGGTATGCATGCCTTAGTGCATGCTTTAGGTATGGTTGAGGCAGAACGATTTATTGCGTTAATTAACCGAGAACGTTTTGATTACACCGAGTGGCGTAAAAATCAGTGGCAAGATGAAACGGTAAAATCACTTGCTGATCGTGCGCGTACACTGCGTGAGATAGAGAAGAGCGCTAAATGAGAAAACTCTGCATTGTTACTGGAACGCGAGCTGAATATGGACTGCTATATTGGCTAATGAAAGAAATAGAAGCTGATAGTGATTTGGAACTGCAAATTATAGCAACAGGAATGCACCTGAGCCCTGAGTTTGGTTTGACATATAAAGAAATAGGAAAAGATTTTAAAATCAATAAAAAAATCGAAATGCTTCTTTCCAGTGATACTGCGATTGGTATTTCAAAATCGATGGGATTAGCACAAATTTCTTTTGCCGAAGCCTATGACGAGCTTAAGCCAGATGTTGTCATTGTACTGGGAGATCGCTATGAGATATTTAGTGCTGTGAGTGCTGCGATGATTGCCCGCATCCCGATAGCCCATTTACATGGCGGCGAAACAACTGAAGGAGCTTTTGACGAAGCAATACGCCATAGTATTACCAAAATGAGTCACTTGCATTTTACAGCCGCTGAAGAATACAGAAAAAGAGTCATTCAATTGGGAGAGAATCCTGAATATGTTTTTAATGTCGGCGGAATGGGTATAGAAAATATAAAACGGTTACCTTTGCTTTCGAGAGAAGAATTTGAGAAAAGTATCAATTTCACGCTCGCAAAAAAAAACCTGCTAGTTACATTTCATCCAGTAACGCTTGAAAAATCTACAGCCAACGTACAGTTTCAAGAACTTCTCAACGCTATTGATGATCTGCAAGAAACGCATCTTATTTTTACTAAAAGTAACTCAGATACAGATGGCAGAATTATCAATCAAATGATCGACGCGTATGTCGCCAAAAATCATCATAAGTCAGTTTGCTTTACCTCTTTAGGACAGATGCGTTATCTCAGCGCTTTACAATATGTCGATGCAGTTGTAGGCAATAGTTCTAGCGGATTAGCAGAAGCGCCTAGTTTTAAAATTGGAACTATTAATATTGGTGATCGGCAAAAAGGTCGGCTTAAAGCCGATAGCGTAATAGATTGCCAACCAACGCGAGAATCAATCTTACAAGCACTTGATAGGCTTTATGGTACAGAGTTTCAAAAAACTCTCAAGACTGTCATAAGTCCTTATGGAGATGGAAGGGCAAGCCAACAGATTGCAAGTGTTCTAAAAAAATCCGATTTGTCAATGATTTTAATGAAAGTTTTTTATAGTATTAAAATTGAGGGGGGAGATTGAAAACAAGAATAATTTCAAAGCTTGATGTAAAGCCACCATATGTCGTCAAGCCTGTCCATTTTGAAGGTTTAAGAAAAGTTGGAACTCCGGCAGAACTGGCTAGAAAATATTATGAGCAAGGTGCTGATGAAGTGATATATATCGATATAGTCGCCTCCCTTTACCAAAGAGAAATTCTGTTTGGTGAAATAGAAAAAACTGCCAATGAGCTCTTTATCCCTTTCGGTGTCGGTGGCGGAGTCAAGACAGTCGATGACTTTTCTAAACTTTTCCATGCTGGAGCCGATAAGGTAGTTATCAATACGTATGCTGTTCAGAAAAATCCTGACATCATTAATCAAGCAGCAGAAATTTTTGGAAACCAAGCGATTATCGTCAATATTGAAGCGAAGCGATGGAATAACTGGTGGGAGTGTTACACTGATTGCGGAAGAATTCAAAGTGGTAAAAATGTGTTGGAGTGGGTCAAAGAAGTGGAACAACGAGGTGCCGGTGAAATACTGCTGCAATCTGTGGATCATGATGGAAGAGGCCGGGGATTTGATTTAGAACTGGCGCAGCAGGTTGTAGAAGCGGTTTCTATACCCGTCGTAGTAGCAAGCGGTGCGGGTAAACTTGAAGATATTAAAAACATCATCGAAGTAGCTAAACCGAGCGGTATCGCCATAGCAAGTTTGTTGCATTATAAAAAATATACCATTAAAGAAATCAAGGAATATCTATTAGCCAATAGGATAGGGGTGTAAGAATGAATAGCGCAATAGGATTAATCAATTATGGTATTGCAGGTAATATACATAGCATAAAAAAAGCAATTGAGCGTGCAGGAGGTGCAGTACAGATTGTCAGTAATCAACAGGAACTTAGCAATGTAGATAAAATAGTTATCCCAGGAGTTGGGAGTTTCAAAGATGCAATGAAAGAACTAGAAAACAGTGGTTTATTGGAACCGCTCAAAAAAGCAATCCAAGTAAAACCCACTTTGGGAGTTTGTTTAGGAATGCAAATCTTATCTACATTAGGGTTTGAATATGGAAAAACCAATGGGTTAGGTGTGATTACTGCGGAAGTTAAGCCAATGCTGGTTGATGCAAAAATCCCCCACATGAGATTTAATGGTATTGAGGTCATAAGACCGAACCAGCTTTTAAATGGGCTTGAAAACGAAGAGTTTTATTTTATGCACTCATATGAAGTAGTCAATTATACTGATATAGCTGCATTAACCGACTACGCCGGGCATAAATTTATATCAGCCATTCATAAAAATAATCTCTACGGTGTTCAATTTCATCCAGAAAAAAGTCGAGAAGCAGGGATTAAATTGTTCAGGAATTTTATAGACCTATAGGAGACAGAGATGAGTGAGTTATTTGGAAGATATGGATTGCCTCTAGATGTAAAATATTGCAAAAAATGTACAATGAGCAACCAAAGACCTTCTTCTGTAGCAGAGTTTCAAAATAAACCAGAGGCTATTAAACGAGCAATTTCATTTGGGGATGATGGAGTATGCGAAGCCTGCAAATATGCTGAAAAGAAAAAGACAATCAATTGGGAAGAGAGAGAGAGAGAATTAATAGAACTTTGCGATAAATATCGAAGGAATGATGGAAGGTATGATGTCGTTGTTCCAGGAAGTGGCGGAAAAGACAGCGTTCAAGCAGCGCACATGCTGAAATATAAATATAATATGAACCCCATTTTAATTACATGGCCGCCCGCACTTTATACCGATATTGGGCGGCGCAATTTTGAGTCTTGGCTTGATGCAGGCTTTGCAAACTTCACCTACAACCAAAATAGAAAATTGCATCGATTTTTAACCAAAAGTGCCTTTGAAAACTTAGGACACCCATTTCAACCTTTTATTCTAGGTCAAAAAAATTTAGCGCCACGATTATCTATATTGCTTGATATTCCTTTGGTCATTTTTGGGGAAAATGAAGCTGAATACGGCAATGCAATCGAAGATAATGAAAAACCTACAAGAGACCCAAAATACTATAGCGCCGAATTGAGTATTTCGGATTTGGTGTTAGGCGGTATTCCCGCGAAAGATTTAATTCATGATTTTGGATTTAAACTTTCTGATTTAGAATCATATTTTCCGGTAAATCCATATGATCTGCAAAAAACAGGAACAACCGTTCATTATCTAGGCTATTATACTAAGTGGCATCCTCAGGAAACGTATTACTACGCTATAGAAAATAGTAATTTTATGCCAAATGATCATCGAACAGAAGGAAGTTTCAGCAAATACAGTTCTCTTGATGATAAAATTGATTGGTTGCATTATCATACGACAACCATCAAATTTGGGATAGGCAGAGCCACTTATGACTCCGCACAAGAAGTTAGAAATGGAGATATTACGCGTAATGAAGGGATTGCTTTAATTAAGCGTTTTGATGGTGAATTCCCAGAGCAATATATTATAGATTGTTGTGAATATATGAATATCACTTTAGACCGTTATCATGAGGTGATTGAAAAATTTAGATCTCCACATCTTTGGGAAAAAAATTACGGTAAATTGGAATTAAAACATCCTATTTGGAAAGAAAATAAATAATGCAAAAAATCCAAGATATTATTGTCAGGCGAAATATTACGATAAAAGATGCGCTTAAACTTATTGATCAAAGCTCTAAACAAATACTGCTTGTAGTTGATGATCATGGCAAGCTCATTGGTACAGTAAGTGACGGTGATATAAGGAGGGGATTGCTAAAAGGATACTGTCTTGATGAAAGTATAGAAAAGATATATTTCACTGAACCAACAGTCGTATATATCAATGATTCAAAAGAAAACATTATTCGCCTTGCGATAGCTAAAAAGATACATCAAATACCAATTATCGATAATAGTGGAAACTTAGTTGGGTTAGAAACATTAGACGATCTTGTTACTGAACAAAGAAAGTCCAATAGTGTTGTTTTGATGGTCGGTGGGCAGGGAACAAGGCTTGGTGAACTGACCAAAACCATGCCAAAACCGATGCTCCATGTTGGGAACAAACCCATCCTTCAAACGATCATCGAGAACTTCGCAAAATACGGCAATACCAAATTCATTCTCACTGTCAATCATCTCTCGCATATCATCGAGGAGTATTTCGGTGACGGAAGTTGTTTCGGGGTCACCATTGATTATGTCCACGAAAAGCAACGCATGGGGACTGCCGGGGCTTTAAGTTTGATGCGGGACAAACTTACCGAACCTTTTTTTGTGATGAACGGTGATCTCCTCACCAATGTCAACTTTGAGCACCTGTATGATTTTCACATGTCTCAGGAAGCAATGGGAACAATGGCCGTGCGCGAGTATGATTTTCAAGTACCCTATGGTGTAGTGAATGTTGAAAATGGTTTAATTGTCTCGATTGTTGAAAAACCGATTCATAAGTTTTTTGTCAACGCGGGAATCTATATGCTATCCCCTGACGTTCTTTCATTGGTTCCGGACGGAAAATTCTTTGACATGCCCTGTTTGTTTGAAAAGATCATCGCTCAAGATAACAAAGTCGCATCATTTCCCGTTCATGAATATTGGCTCGATATCGGTCGAATGAATGATTTTGAGAGGGCAAATATCGAATATTCTGAGATTTTTGATGCATCAAGATAAATCATTTCTTGCCATCATCCCCGCAAGAGGTGGGAGCAAGCGTCTTCCTCGCAAGAATATTCTGGATTTAGCTGGAAATCCTCTTATTGCATGGACGATTGAAGCCGGGTTAAAAAGTCGACATATAGACAAAGTCGTAGTGAGCAGCGATGATGATGACATTCTTAGAATATCCAAAAATTACGGTTCAGAGATCATAAGAAGACCATTCGAGCTTGCAAGTGATACAGCGACAACATTTGATGCTATCAGACATGCCATGGAAAATTCTGAAAGTACGTTTGACTATACCGTATTACTTCAGCCTACGAGTCCCTTGAGAAACGAAAAACACATCGATAAGGCAATTGAATTGCTTATGTTAAAAAATGCGGATGCCGTCATATCGGTTTGCGCGATGGATCATAGCCCGCTTTGGTCAAATACATTGCCCGAAGATGGAGATATGAGCCATTTTTTAAAGGATGAACTTAAAAACAAACGAAGCCAGGATCTTCCCAAATACTATCGGCTGAATGGTGCCATTTATATTTGCAAAACTGAAAAGCTCTTGAAAGCAAAAACATTTCTTCTTAAAGAAAATATTTTTGCCTTTATTATGGAGAAAGAGGCTTCGATTGATATTGATGATATAAGTGATTTTTATCTGGCTTCGTATTTTTTGAGTTCTTCCCATCAGCGGGTTTTATGCTAAAAAAACTTTTTCACGGGATGCTGATATATGCGGTTGGGGATATGGTTGTTACTGGAGTAACGGGGTTTATTCTTCTCCCTGTCTATACAAAATTTCTCTCAAAAGCCGGGTATGCCACCTATTCTATCGTCATGACGAACACAACATTAATGACTTTCATTTGTCATTTTGGAATAACATCGGCTTTTTCCCGCCTCTATTTTGAATATTCCCGGCAAAACAAAACAAATGATTATCTTTCAACCATTTTTATTGGACATAACACCTACTCCTTGGTGCTTTTTTTATTATTCTTTCTGTTTGGTGAGCCGTTTTGGCAACTTATTTCTCCGCAAACTGCCGCCTTTCCTTTTTTACCTATTGCATTAGCGTTGGCGTTTTTTAGTTTTATTCCCGGACTTTTCTCTCTTTTGTTAAGGATCCAGGAAAAAGCCCACCTGTTTGTTGTATTCCAGCTTGTAAGCGTCATTTTAATAGTGTGTTCAACATTCTATTCGCTGGTTTATATGCAGGGTAATATTGAAACAATGCTTTCGAATCTCGTCGTTGCAAATAGTTTTATTTGGTTTATTTCTGTTATATTAATTTCACGGCGCTTTAGATTCACTGTCAAATTCAATTATATACTTAATACACTCAATTTTGCTTGGCCAATATTATTAAGCTATTTGGCCTATTTTTTATTAAACAAGTATGGTTTGATTTTTTTACAACGGTATGAAACGCTTGAGCAGCTCAGCTACTATACTTTTGCACAGCAAGTTTCTCTCATTTTAATAATCGCTGGAAACTCCTTTGGAAAAGTTGTGCAGCCTATGATTTATTCACAAGAGTCAATAAACTTGACACACCTAAAAAAAATAATTTTTTACTATAGAATTTTATTATCTTTTATTGCACTAGCGCTCATGGCAAGCGCTGGACCGATTATTGAACTACTGGGATCATCAAAGTATCAAAAGTCAAAATATATTTTTTTTATATTCATCGCTGCTAACTACATTTACCTTTTTCCTCTGATTGAATCATTTATTCTGATGTATTATAAGCGATCAAAACAGATAATGTTTACTACTATGGGTGGAGCATTATTAACATCTATAGTGGGAATGTATTATATACCTTCATACGGAATACTCGCTGGCGCTGTTGCCTTGTTGGTCGGCAATTTATTTATTGCAATTGTGAATATTTATACCACAAAAAAAATACTACATAAGGAACATTTACAATGATTAGCGCGATAAAGAATATCCTACGCACCCTAAGAGGTGCCGTATTGTGGTCTATTTATACCATGAGAATGGATAAATTTATCGACACAACTGTTCCTTCAACCTTGTACAAAGAAAATAGCTGTTTAGCGATAATTGTCCAGCCCTTGTATATCATAAGCTGGCCATTTTTCATGATAGCTCTAGGTTTATTGCTACAAAAAAAAGGTAAAGCTGTCATTTATATTGTTGATGATAGTAATTTCGAAAAAAATGTATTCATATACAAAATGAAAATGTCAGCCATTAAACATTGTATGCAAAAACTTTCCATAAAAGGGTTTCAAGTAGCATGGCTTTCGGATGCACTTGTAAGTGGCAATCATGAGTGCATTTCCTCTGACAAGCTTATGGCGCTTGCCAACTTACAGGCTATCTGGTTAACAAGAGGGGAAATGGCCAAAATTGACAGGGAGCGGGAATACATGCGATATCTTCAACAACTAGTGCATGCATCAAGTCGAATCCTATCGATACTCGAAAGCTTAAATCTTGAGCACATTATTGTCGCCTGCGGTATTGTCGGTACTTCAGGCATTTACCTTAACTGTGGAAAATACCTGAATATACCGGTATCAACCATTGATGGAGACGAAGGCGCCAATCTGATGAGCAATAGCGGTCCTGCTGCTCAATTAACCGATATTCCTTTAGCATTTAAATCGTTTCCGGATGATGACAAAGCATTTGCCTATGATAAAGCCTATATCCTGATGGGAAAAAGAATGGAGGGAAATGATCCTTTTTCGTATCAAATAAAAAAAATCTCAGATGAGAATCATGAGTCTGGATCTATTCTCCTTTTATTAAATTCAGTCTGGGATCAGGCTGCACTCGGATTACATACTCTATATCCCGGCATGAACGAGTGGATATTTCAATCGGTCAAATGGGTTTTGGAAAACACCGAGGAGACGATTATCATTCGTCAGCATCCGGCCGAACGAAAAAAAATAGCATCAACCAGTGATGATTATAAAAAATTGTTAAAACCCTTTCTTCAACATAAAAGAGTTCATTTTGTTTCTGCCAATGCCGACATCAATACATACGGGCTCATCCAAAAATGTAAAGTTGTCATTGCCTATTCAACGACAACGGCTCTTGAATCGACGATGTTAGGGAAACCCGTCATCACAGTATCAAATTGTTACTATTCTGATCTTGGATTTGTTTACAAGCCCAAGCAATTAGAAGAGTATTACCATTACATCATGCGCGGTATCTCAGGGCAGTTGCTGCTATCAGAATCTCAAAAAAATGATGCGGCACTCTGTTTCTACTTGTCTCAGGGATGCAACTGGGTTTTTACCGATTTTGCTGCAACGGTGAAGGACTTCAAAAAATGGGTAACGATGGATCCTGATTCTATTTTTGAATTGCCTGAAATTCAGGACATGCTTGATTCTTTCATAAGCGGATCTCCGATTGCCTTGATTCGGCACAAAAGGATGTTCAATCAAAATGATGATCACTAAACTTAAAAATTTTACTCGTGATCCTTTGTCACGAAAGATTCAGACCATTGAGAATTTTTACCACAAGCTCAAAACAAGATATTTCTATAGATGGATTCTTAAAAATTGCGGCAAACATTCAACTGTCATAAAACCTCTGCTTTGGACACCCGAATACATCAGCATTGGTAACAACATATTCGTTTGGCCGGGGTGCCGTATTCAGACGATCACTCGTCATGGCGAGCAGAAATACAATCCCCACATCATAATCGGGGATGGCGTGAGCATTCAGCAAAGCTGTCATATTACTGCGGCAGGCTATTTGAGCATCGGTGCCGATACCGTCGTTTCATTTGGTGTCTCGATCCAGGATACAGACCATGAATATGAACAAGTCAATGTTAATATTTTAAAACAACCCCTTATTGTAAAAAAAACAGAAATTGGCGATACTTGTTTTATCGGTGCAGGAGCAAAAATATTGGCGGGTACCATTTTAGGGAAGCAATGTATCATAGGGGCCAATGCTGTCGTTAGAGGTATCTTCCCTGATTATTGCGTTATTGTGGGAGTTCCCGCCAAAATCGTCAAACGCTACAATCCCGAAACTGAAAAATGGGAAAAAACCAACGAAAAAGGAGAATTTATTAATGACAATTAAAAATATTCTGATCACCGGAGGCGCTGGCTTCATCGGGTCAAAGCTTAGCCTTAAACTTATCGACAAAGGCTATGTCGTCACGGTGCTCGATAATCTTTCGTTACAGATACACGCTGAATATTCTCCGCTTTATCTTTCCATCAAAGATAAGGTCAAGTTTATTAAAGGGGATGTCAGAAACAAAGCAGACTGGTTTTTAGCCCTGGATAGGCAAGATGTTGTGGTTCACCTTGCTGCCGAAACGGGGACAGGTCAGTCGATGTATGAGATTGAAAAATATGTCGATGTAAACATCAAAGGGACAGCCATTCTCCTTGATATTTTGACCAACACTCAACATAGCATTAAAAAACTGGTAATTGCTTCTTCTCGTTCCATTTATGGTGAAGGCAAGTACCATTGCAAGAGTTGTGGCACCGTTTATCCAGACGAAAGAAAAGATAACGACATGAAACGGGGCGACTTTCAGGTGAAATGCCCCTTTTGTAGAGCTAACGCCGAACTATTGCCGACTGATGAGGAAAGTAAAATTCATCCCTCTTCGCTCTATGGCATTACCAAACAAAATCAGGAACAGATGGTTTTAACCATTGGAAAGTCGATTGGTATTCCAGCAGTTGCTTTTCGCTACCAAAATGTCTATGGACCGGGGCAGTCCCTTTCCAATCCTTATACGGGAATTCTCTCCATTTTCTCGACTCGGATCAAAAACGGCAACGACATTACGGTTTTTGAAGATGGCCTTGAGAGTCGTGATTTTGTTTATATCGATGATGTGGTTGACGCCACAATTTTAGGGATAGAAAAAGATGAAGCCGCCTATGAGGTTTTTAATGTTGGTTTTGGGGAAAGAACCAATGTTCTTACAGTTGCCGAGGCACTCAAAAAGGAGTATAGCAGTCATGTCAATATCATTGTTTCCGGAAATTATCGACTAGGCGATATCCGGGACAACTATGCTGATCTGACAAAAATCAAAGGTAAACTTGGGTTTACTCCAAAAGTTGATTTTGAAAACGGCATCAAACGGTTTGCACAATGGGTCAACAATCAAGAGATCATGATGGACAATTATGATGGAAGTATCGAAGAGATGAAACTAAAAGGTTTGTTTAAATAATGAGAGCCGAAAAATAAGGCACTATGAAATATTCGCATTCATTAAATTTATTAGCAATAAAGTAAATCATTCAAAATGGCTAAACAAACGAAACTTGATCGAGTTTTAATTTTTTCCCAAAAAGTTATTCGCACCCAGTTAATGGGATTAAATCCGTCGGCATTAAAGGGTCGCTTCACCGGCCCAAGAGTATTGGCGAACAGCATTCCAAAAGCAGGAACCAACATGATGGAAAGGGCACTTACTTTCATTCCAGGCATGAGAATGGCACCCTTCCGAACACTGTTGGATTGGGATGAATGTTCGTCCAGTACGGCAAGACGACTTAAACGATTACACAATGGGCAGTTTATCAATGCTCATTTGCCTGCGCATCAAGATATTCTCGATTTAGTCGATAACTTGGGTGTCAAAACGCTATTTTTAATTCGTGATCCAAGAGATGTTGTGATATCGAACTATAAATATGTCAACGAGATTGATACCACTCACTACTCGCATAAATTTATTGCAAGCCTGCCTAATGACAATGCTAGGCTCACGGCAGTAATCATTGGTAAAGATGGTTTGATAGCTTCAGTTGCTGAACTCTGGCAGCGATTCGATGGCTGGTTGACTGATCCCAATACGCTCGTTATTAAATTTGAAGATCTAATCGGAAACCAAGGTGGAGGGGAACAGGGAGATCAACTAGCCACGATTCAGGCGATTGCATCACACCTAGACATTAAACTTTCACCCAGTGAGATCGAATATATTGCACGCAATGTATACAGCACCAAAGCATCAACTTTTCGGAAAGGTATAATAGGTAGTTGGAAAGACGTCTTCACGAATGAACATGTAGAGTTATTTAAGGCTCAGACCGATGATTTGTTAATTAAGCTTGGTTATGAATCAAGTGCCGATTGGGACGTAAAATAAATGCAAAGAAAAATCAAATTGTTAGTTGATGTACATCTTTTTGATGGCATATTTCAAGACTAAAGAGCGTTCCTAAAATGGTTGTTTGATTCATCTACGATTCATTAATCAGTATTTATGAAGATTTGTTGGTTCTTCCGGAAACCGAGAAGAACCAATTTTATTATTAAATAATAATCGAGCATTACATTTTGAAAATTAAACCACTATCAAAATATTTATTTTTTTATCAAACAAGTGAGAATTTTTCAACCGAAAAAATAAAAAAAATAGATGCCTTCCTTATCATTTTAACTATTTTAGTAAGCGGTAGTTTAATCAACTTAACTCTGGAATTATGGATTACTCTTATTATTATAACTTTTATATTGGTATCAGCGTTGATCGCTAAAAACAATAAAGTTAATAGATTTGCATTGAAAAATTTTTGTATTATTTTATGTCTTGTAGTATTTATTTTTTTCTTAAAATATATATTTCTATCTGAAACTCAAGCAATAAGTCAATATATTACTCGTTTTGCTAATATAGTAACAGCTTTATTGATATTGATGTATTTTAGCGATAAACCTGAATATCTTATAAAAATAATTTATAGTGTCTTGTACTTTATTATGCTGCATGCACTGTTATCATTTGCAGCATGGTATGTGGTAAAAAACAGTTTAATCTTTGTTCCATCTATAAAAACAAATACTTTCAATTATATTTTTTATTACCTGCATTCAGACGATATAGAAAGAATTGAAGAATCGAGAATAATTGAATTCTATTTTTTAAATTTTTTCAGAACAAGTGGGATTTTTTGGGAGCCAGGTATATTGCAATTTTATATGAATATTTTGCTTTTTATTTCATTATTTATATACCGTAATATTATAATTTCGTTATTGTCGATTATTGTTATAATAACAACATGGTCTTCGACTGGTTTGATAATTTTAGCCATACAAATATTTTTTTATTTAAAAATAAAAATAAAAAGAAAAAATATTTTGGCATTTATTGTTGCGTTTACGATATTCCCTTTAATGTTAATATTGCTTCAAGAGAACTTGATCGAAAAATTTGAAGGAAAAAATTCTGGATCAGGTTTTTCACGAGCCTTAGACACATTTACAGCAATTAATATTATTAAAAACAATCCGTTTTTGGGAATAGATTTTGATCGAGAAGCTTATGATAAAGAGTTATTAAATAATAGGGCTGATATTGACATGATAGGAAGTCGTATTGAAAGAGACGCCAGTAATACTAACTCTATATTAAATTATTTTGTGTTTTTAGGTATACCGTTTGGATTAGCTATATTGTACAGCTTATATAATCAAAATATATTTTCAAAAAATAAACTAACATTTTTTTTAATTATATTTTTATCATTGCAAACTGAACCAATTGGGTTTTTTATTTTTCCTTTAATGTTAACATTTTCAAATTATCTCTTAAAAAGTCCAAGTGGAGCGCTTCCATGATTAGAGATCAGTCCAGCAACGAAAATAAAATAACGAGAGTTCTTTTTATTGGTTTAGATTATTATCATTATCCTGATGCTATCTCCAGGGGGCTTGAAAGACTAGGTTATCAAGTTGATTATTATCCAATAGAGCCCAGAACTTTGTTTTATAAAATTTCACGATATATACTAAAGCCTCTATATAGAGCATCTCTTGACCGCTATCATCATAATATTATTAACAAGAGCTCATCTATAAAATACGATAAAGTTTTTTTTATAACGACTCATTTTTTCTCGATAGATAATTTAAAATACCTTCGTAATAGCCAGGAAATTGCTGAATTTATCAGCTACCATTGGGATCCAATTAGTCAATATAATTATCTTGGCACTGTTGAGTTTTTTGAAAAGGTCTATTCTTTCGATAGCGTGGACTGCAAAAAGTATGGATTTAAGTATTTGCCGCTATTCGCCAGTGATACATATTGCAAAATAGAACATAAAGACCATGATATTGATATCTATACAGTTGGTTCGGTAATGAGGCCACAAAGATATATCCTTGTGCAGCAGTTTAAAGATTACTGCATTAGCAACAATATAAGCTTTTATTTCCATTTAAAAATGACGCCGATAACCTACCTAAAGATATTATTGAAAGGAATAATTCCCAAGGGTGTTTCATTTCGTACCATGAATATCGAAGCTATGCGGGATATAATTGCAAGATCCCGTGCTGTGTTGGATGTTCCAAATCATCAACAAAGTGGACTGACAATGCGGGTCATTGAAAACATCTGCATTGGAAAAAAAATAGTAACGACTAATCCGCATATTATTGGTGAACCTTTTTATGATAAAAACCAGGTTTTTTTGCTGGGTGAGGATAATATGGATATATTGAAGCCGTTCATTCGTAGTGAGTACAAGTCGCAAGAACACCCTGAATTGAAACTGGATTCTTGGTTGAGTAGTATTTTCTTATGAAAAAGTGTTTACTAATAACCCCTTTGTCCTTTTATAACTTTCATTCTGCAATTGTTAAAGAGATTTCCTCTCGTGGATATTTCGTCGATTTGATGAATGATGAATATCCTGAAACTCTATTTGGGCAATTCCTTGGTAACTTCTTTAACTTTATAGTTCGAAGAATAACCATAAGAAGATTTAGTGATTATTTTTCACAAGGTGGAAAACATTATGATTTGATTATCATTTTCAAGGGAAGGGGGGTGTCAATAAATTTATTGGACCTGCTCAGGGCGAACTCAGATAGGGTTATTAGCTATAACTGGGATTCCTTTGGTTATTTTAATGGACCTTTAAAATGGCTTAATAATGTTGATTCATATAAAACATTTGATTTTACCGATAGCGCGAATCACAACTTGAATCGAGTTGATTTGTTTTCTGAGTATGTAGTTGATGATTTTCCTGAAAAAAATATTGATATATCTTGTGTGATGAAAAATCATTCGGATCGACTGGTTTATTTAGATAAGATTTATGCTTTGCTGGCGAATGACTATATTTTTAAAGTATTTATATATGAAAAAAACGTTTTGACACTTGTTAGAAACCTATTAAAGCATCCTGTGCTAATTTATAAATGGCGCAAACACATACATTTTAAGGGACTTAGTACGGATGAGTATTTCAAGTTCATTTCAGCTTCTAAGTTTACAATAGATTTTGCCCATCCTAGTCAGACAGGAGTGACGGTGAGATGCTTTCAAGCTTCCGCTTGTGGTACGAGAGTTATTACCAATAATGAATATGTAAAAAAATCTAGCTCATTAAATAGAGATAATTTTTTCATTTATAAGCTTGGCGAAGATACAAAAGCATTGGCATATTTTGTTGAAAATAATTTGTTTAAACGGCCCTTGATATCTTACCGAGGCATAGCAAGTTTTGTGGATGATTTACTGAGTTAAGTACATTGTGAAAAATTTTCGATGCTGTTAAATGGCAAAATAGATAAGTCAATTTCATCACTTGAAACTGCCTGTGTAACAGATAAGATAGTTGAAGATATATACACGCTTTCTGGAGGATTGAGATAATTGACAAGATAATATTTGGTGATAATCAGTTCTTTGGTGTAAACCATATGTCTGAACAGGTATCTATCAGACAATCTCAACGCTTTAAAACCCCAGATGATATTTACAAATCATTAGAGTATGTTAATGATATTGGTATAAAAAGCTTTATGTTTACAACCCATCATCAGCCTGATCCGGTTCTGAAAAAAATAAATACCAATCCGAAATTTCATGATTTTAAGTTAATTCCTTGTATGCCTTATGCGCACAAGTATGCAAATGCAATGATTGAGACGGGGGTCTTTGAAGCTATCAATAAATTTGTTCCGGGAAGTAAAGTAATGGCCGGTTTAAAAGGTGTAGGCTCTTTAATTAGTGCTGATCCTGTTCCTATTATGAAGCTTTTAGTTGATTCTGAAATGAAGCAATTAAAAGGTATGAATGTCGATTCTATTTTTCTGTTAAATATTGTTACCGATCTATTAATAGGATTGGGTATGCATAATTTGTTCTTAGAGTTTTCAAATTATATTGAAAGTAAATACCATGTTAAGGCTGGATTTTTGGCTCTTCCCGATTTCGTGGGGTAACCACTACCTATAGTATTAGGCATAACCGAATAAACGCCGACCTTCGACATCAAGCCAGATATGTTGGAATAACCGGCCTAAGTCATAGATGCCGTAGCAACGCCGCTTGATGAC
>SYKG01000036.1 GCA_005797835.1 Methylotenera sp. | reverse complement strand
GGGACAATTTAAAACCTAAAGCACAAGATTTATCTGCACTAAAAAAGCTATATCAGAGATTTGAATTTAAAAACTGGCTCAACGAAATTAAAGAAGGTAACAAAAAAGAAAATTCTTTAAGTGGCAGCAGTAAAGAGAAAACATCTATCAAATCACAGAGTCATTTTATACCTTTAATTAAATATAACACAATATTCGATGAAGCCGAATTACTTGTGTGGCTGAAAAAAATTACAGAAAAAAATTATATCTGTGTCGATACTGAAACGAACTCACTTGACCCAATGCAAGCCAAAATTGTTGGTATATCAATGGCGGTGCAGCCAGGGGAGGCAGCTTATATTCCTTTGGGGCATGATTACCCCGGAGCCCGAAAACAATTATCACTTGATGCTACATTGCAGTTATTAAAGCCTATTTTAGAAGATAAAGAAATTAAGAAAATTGGGCAAAACATTAAATATGATGCGCATGTTTTTTTAAATCACGGTATACATCTTAAAGGTATTAAGCACGATACAATGCTGCAAAGCTATGTAACAGAAAGTCACCAAAGTCACGGCATGGATAATTTAAGCTTGAGACATCTAGGTCACATTTGCGTAAGTTATGAAGAAGTTGCGGGTAAAGGTGTGAATCAACTTAAATTTAACGAAATCGATATTGATTTGGCCTCTCATTATTCATCTGAAGATGCCGACATTACATTGCAATTAAATCAATTCTTTAATACTACGATTGAAAACGACTTGCCACTTAAATTCATTTACGAAAATATCGAAATGCCTACTGCTGAAGTACTTTTAAAAATTGAGAGAAATGGTGTGCTTATTGATGATAAAAAATTAAACGAACAAAGTCATGAAATTGGTAAAAAAATTTTACTGCTTGAAGAAGAGGCCTATCAATTAGCAGGGCAACCTTTTAATCTGGCATCGCCAAAACAATTACAAGATATTTTATTTAATAAGTTAGGTATTAAATCTTTGAAAAAAACGCCTTCAGGAGCACCGTCGACAGATGAAGAAGTGCTCCAAGAACTAGCTCTTGATTATCCTTTACCTAAATTGTTACTCGAACATCGAAGTCTATCGAAACTCAAATCAACTTATACAGATAAATTGCCAAAAATGATTAATCCTAATACCGGAAGAATTCATACAAGCTACAATCAAGCAGTGGCAATTACGGGAAGACTTGCAAGTTCAGATCCTAATTTACAAAACATTCCCATTAGAACCTTAGAGGGCAGAAAAATAAGAGAGGCATTTATTGCACATAGGGGCTCGTCTATTTTATCTGCTGACTATTCACAAATAGAACTCAGAATTATGGCTCATCTTTCTCAAGACAAAAGATTACTTGATGCATTCAAGAATAATGAAGATATTCATGCATCAACAGCAGCTGAAATTTTCGGTTGTGGTCTAAATAGTGTTTCTAAAGAACAAAGGCGATATGCCAAAGTGATTAATTTCGGATTGATATATGGGATGAGTGTATTTGGCTTATCAAAATCACTCGGTATTGAACGAAGTGCTGCTTCAAATTATATTGAAATTTATTTTGCAAGATATCCTGGTGTTAAATGCTATATGGAAGATACGAAATTATTTGCTAAAGATAAGGGTTATGTAGAAACATTTTTTGGAAGACGATTATGGATTCCAGAAATTAATGGTTCGAACGGTATTAGAAGAGCTGCGGCAGAAAGAACAGCTATTAATGCGCCTATGCAAGGCACTGCAGCTGATCTCATAAAATTAGCAATGATTGCTGTAGATCAATGGTTATCTCAAAATATATTCTTAAAAACAAAAATGATTATGCAGGTACACGATGAACTTATTTTTGAGGTACCTCATGATGAAATCGAAATATTGCAAAGAGAATTACCTCCTTTAATGGAGGGTATTACAAAACTTGATATCCCGCTCATCGTGGATATAGGTGTTGGATTAAATTGGGATGCGGCACATTAAAATGCAATTCGGAGCTTTAATTATTGGTGATGAAATTTTATCTGGCAAAAGGCAAGACAAACATTTTGAATACTTAAAAAAAACATTAAAAAAATATGAGCTTTCATTGTCCTGGATAAAATATATTCAAGACGATTCGAAAGACATTATTCAGTCGATAAAAGAATCAATAAAGCCTCATACTGTCGTTTTCACCTTTGGCGGGATTGGTGCAACTCCAGATGACTTTACAAGACAAGCTGCCGCAGATGCTTTTGATCTTCAATTGACAAGAAATGATGAGGCTGTAAAGCTCATTCAGAAACAATTTGGTGAAGATGCTTACCCTAAAAGGGTTTTAATGGCAGATATTCCTGAAGGTGCATTATTGATTCCAAATGAAATTAATAAAATACCTGGATTTAAGATTAACAATCATCATTTTCTACCTGGCTTTCCTGAAATGGCATGGCCTATGGTCGAATGGATTCTTAATACCTACTATCAGCAACTATTAAATCAAAATGATTTTAGCGAAGCCTCGATTTGGATTAATGACGTAAGTGAGAGCAAATTGATTGATTTGATGAACGAAATTGTAAAAAAATATCCAGAAATTAAACTTTTTAGTCTGCCTAAATTAAAACCTCTAAAGACAATTGAGCTTGGGGTTAAAGGTCCATCAAGATTAGTCGATCGGGCCATAATAGAAATTCAAGCCAAAATAGTTGATTTGGGCTATGAATGGCATAAGTAATTTAAAATCTACACTTTTATAAAAAGCCATTTGCCTATAAAATAGGCAGCTTTCCCCAACCAAATATTTAATAAAATGCAAATAGGTTCCATTTCCGTTAAAAATAATCTCGTTGTCGCTCCCATGGCAGGGGTCACAGATCGTCCTTTTCGCCAACTTTGTAAAAAGTTTGGTGCTGGCATGGCAGTTAGTGAGATGGTGACATCAAACTCACTACTTTACGGCAGCCAAAAAACTCTTCGCCGAGCTAATCATGAGGGGGAAGTTGATCCAATCTCAGTGCAGATTGCAGGTGCTGACCCTAAAATGATGGCGAAGGCTGCTCAGTTTAATGTTGATCATGGTGCTCAAATTATCGATATCAACATGGGATGCCCTGCAAAAAAAATATGTAACGTTATGGCAGGATCAGCGCTTCTTAAAGATGAGCCACTTGTACAAAAAATATTATCTTATGTTGTTAAGTCTGTAGATGTACCCGTTACATTAAAAATAAGAACTGGCTGGGATACTAAAAATCGTAATGCCATAGAGATTGCAAAAATTGCCGAAGATATTGGTATTAAAGCATTAGCTATTCATGGCAGAACAAGAGCGTGCCTTTACATGGGTGAGGCTGAGTATGAAACCATTGCCGAAGTAAAACAGTCAGTCAAGATTCCCGTCATCGCTAATGGTGATATTACTTCACCAGAAAAAGCTAAATTTATTCTAGATTATACAGGTGCAGATGGTGTGATGATTGGTCGAGCTGCTCAAGGTAAACCTTGGATTTTTAGAGAAATTGATCACTATCTTAAAACAGGAAAACATTTAGATAACCCATCTATTGATGAGATCAAAAATATTACTGTTGCTCATGTGAATGAGCTTTATGCTTTCTATGGTGAAAATACAGGGTTAAAAATTGCTAGAAAACATATCTCTTGGTACACAAAAGGATTAAAAAATTCTGCAAATTTTAGACACTATATGAATACAATTGAAACAGTAGATAGCCAAATTAAAACTATCGAAGATTATTTTAATTTTCTTTCAATTGAATCTCCTTATGTAAAGTATGAAGAAGAAATGTTGGTAGCTTAGTGGAAAAGAAAACTGATATCCCAGATTGTGTAAATGCATCTTTAGATCAATACTTTAAAGACTTGGAGGGAGAACATCCAACGAATATTTATGATATGGTCATTAGCATCGTAGAGAAGCCACTTTTAACTTATATTATGAGTATTTCAAAAGGTAATCAAAGTAAGGCTGCAGAAATTCTTGGTCTTAATAGAAATACACTCAGAAAAAAATTAAAACAACATAAGATTGATATCTAGTCATGATTAAAATAAAAAGAGCGCTTATAAGCGTAGCAGACAAAAAAGGTATTATCGAATTTGCTAAGACGTTACTTAAATTTAATGTTGAAATTCTATCAACTGGTGGTACTGCAAAATTATTTTTTGATAACAATATTCCTGTGATTGAAGTTAGCAATTATACAGGCTTTCCTGAAATGTTAGATGGTAGGGTTAAGACACTTCATCCCAAGATACATGGGGGCATCCTCGGGAAAAGAGATGATGAAAAACATCTTCAAACAATGCTCAAATCTAATATTCCTTTAATCGATTTAGTAGTGGTGAACTTATATCCGTTCGAGTCGACTATATTAAAAGAGAATTGCCCACTATCTGATGCAATTGAGAATATTGATATTGGTGGTCCAGCAATGATTAGATCTTCTGCAAAAAATTATAATGGTGTGGCCGTTGTGACTGACTCTGAAGATTACAAAATGATTGAAGATGCTTTAAAAAAAAATGATGGTGCACTCAATCTAGAATGTAGATTTTATCTAGCCAAAAAAGCTTTTAAATATACCGCGAAGTATGATTCAGCTATCTCAAATTACCTAAATGGATTAGATAAAAGTGAAAATTTAGCTTACCCTAAAAAACTTAATCTCACTTTTAATAAAAAAATAGATTTACGTTACGGTGAGAATCCACATCAGAGTGCATCTTTTTATGTTGATGAAATACCTAATAAAAGTTCTTTGGGAAGCTTTAGACAGTTGCAAGGTAAAGAACTCTCGTATAATAATCTAAACGATGCAGACACAGCTTGGGAATGCGTCAAAAGCTTTATTCTCCCAACTTGTGTGATCGTTAAACATGCAAATCCATGCGGTGTTGGATCTTCAAGAGACTTATTGAATGCTTATAAAAAAGCACTTTCAACCGACCCCACATCTGCATTTGGCGGTATTATTGCTTGTAATTCACTACTAGATAAAAATTCTGCATCTCAAATCATTACACAGTTTATAGAAGTTGTAATCGCCCCATCATACAATACTGAGTCGCTTAAAATATTTAAATCAAAACCAAACATAAGATTATTAGAGATTACACTTGATAATAACTTTAATACTTTTGAAGCAAAAAAAATTAGCGGTGGGTTATTAGTCCAGTCACCAGACAATTTTACTTTGGACATGGATCATTGCAAAGTAGTTTCTAAACTTAAACCTAACGAAGAACAAATGTCTGACATGCTTTTTGCTTGGCGTGTTGCTAAATATGTCAAGTCAAATGCGATTGTATTTTGTAAAAATAGTCAAACTCTAGGAATCGGTGCAGGTCAAACGAGTAGGGTTGATAGCACAAAGATTGCTTCGATCAAAGCTCAAAATGCAAATCTTGATTTAAAAAATTCAGTAGTCGCTTCAGATGCATTCTTTCCGTTTAGAGATGGTATCGATGTCCTAGCTTCAGCTGGAGCAAAATGTGTCATTCAGCCTGGCGGCAGTTTAAAAGATGAAGAAATCATCTCTGCTGCCAATGAGTTAGGTCTCGTGATGTTGTTTACTGGATATCGTCACTTTAGACATTAATTCATGAAAGTTTTAGTCATTGGAAGTGGTGGCAGAGAACATGCGATGGCATGGAAAATTTCTCAAAGCAATAAAGTAAATTCTATTTTTATTGCACCAGGAAATGGTGGAACTCACCTCAATCCAAAATTTAAAAATATTGATCTTACTGATATTAATCTTCTTGCAGATTTTGCAACTAACAAAAAAATTGATCTCACTATTATTGGTCCAGAACTGCCTCTGTCCAAAGGTATCGTTGATTTATTTAAATCTAAAAATTTAAATATTTTTGGGCCTAGTCAAAAAGCGGCTCAACTGGAAAGCTCTAAGAATTTTGCTAAGGACTTTATGTATAGGCACAACATCCCTACTGCAAAATATAAAACATTTAAAATGCCTGATGAAGCACATCAATATATTAATGAACAGGGTGTACCTATTGTGGTCAAAGCAGATGGATTAGCTTCCGGAAAAGGTGTCGTCGTTGCTATGACCCCCAAAGAAGCTCATGATGCAATTGACTTTATGCTTGTAAAAAATAAATTTGGTGAGGCAGGAACCAGAGTCGTTATTGAGGAATACCTTGAAGGTGATGAAGCTAGCTTTATGGTGGTATGTGATGGAAAAAAAATTCTTCCTCTTGCTACAAGTCAAGACCATAAAAGACTTTTGGATCGTGACTTAGGACCTAACACAGGCGGCATGGGAGCTTACTCTCCCGCACCATTAGTCACTGAAGAAATTTATTCTAAAGTCATGGATAAAATTATCTACCCTACTGTCCATGGCATGGCTAAAGATGGTATTCCATTTACTGGATTTCTTTATGCAGGGCTAATGATCACTAAAAAAGGTGATGTAAAAATATTGGAATACAATTGTCGAATGGGAGATCCTGAAACCCAACCTATTCTCATGAGACTTAAAAGTGATTTGTTTGAAATACTTTATAAGGCAGC
>SYKG01000035.1 GCA_005797835.1 Methylotenera sp. | reverse complement strand
ATTAGCATTGATATCAGAAGTATCAATATCGAAAAATTACCTTATATGATTAAAGAAATTGAGTCTTCTTTGATAAAAATAAAGCTTATTTATTTAGAATCATCAACTGAATCTATAGTCAGGAGATTTGGTGAAACTCGACGCAGACATCCATTGGCAAATGAAAATCTGTCACTTATTGAAACCATAGAGAAAGAAAGGTCTTTACTTTCGCCCTTAAGTGAAATCGGATATAAAATTGATACTAGCAATTTATCAGTTAACGCATTAAAGAAAATATTGAGTGACTTAATTCAACTAAACGAAGATCATCTCGCTTTGCAATTTAGCTCATTTGGATACAAATTTGGTATCCCACTTGATGCAGACTTTGTATTTGATGTTCGCTGCCTTCCGAACCCGCACTACGAGTTGAATCTTAAAAATTTAACAGGATTAGATAAGCCTGTTATCGATTTTTTTCATGCTTATAAAGAAGTTGATAAAATGTATCTAACTCTTAATCACTTTATAAACGAGTGGCTAACTGCTTTCAAAAAAGATCAAAGGCATTCCCTTCATGTAGCTATTGGGTGCACGGGCGGCAAACATCGCTCAGTTTATATTGCAAATCAATTATTTACTAACTTTTTTACTTCAACATCTCAAGTGACGATATGTCACAGGGATATTACCCATTAAATTATTATGATTGGTATTCTTCTCATCACACATGGCGAACTTGGTAAATCTCTCGTCAAATGTGCAGCATATATTCTTGGTAACAAGCTGCAATTTATCGACTCCTTTGTAATCGAAAATGATTATGATCAGGAAAATATTTATAAAGAAATATCTAAAAAAATTAACCTTTTAGACCAAGGTGATGGTGTTTTGATTCTCACAGATATTTTCGGAGCAACCCCTTGTAATATCATTACCAAAATAATTACCCCGGGAAAAGTTCATGCAATTGCAGGGGTTAACTTACCAATGTTAATTCGAAGCATAAGCTATCAGAACGAATCTTTAAATATCTTAATTGATCGAGCAATTGAAGGTGCCCAAGATGGCATTATTCAAATTCAGTCTAATCAATCGTGTTAACTACCTCTATCAAGATCATTAATAAACTAGGTTTACATGCTAGGGCTTCAGCAAAGTTAACTCAGGCTGCTACTCAATTTAAATCAGATATATGGATTAAAAAAAATGAAAAAAAAGTTAATGCAAAAAGTATTATGGGTGTAATGATGTTAGCGGCTAGCCAAGGCTCAGATATTACAATTGTTACAGAGGGTCCTGACGAAAAAGAAGCGTTGCTTTCCATTACTGCACTAATTAATGATTATTTTGGCGAAGAGGAATAAATCAATATGACTCCTTTCAGTCTCCATGGCATTGGCGTTTCGCATGGAATTGCTATAGGCAAAGCATATTTAATTTCCAATGCACTTCTTGAAGTTGTTGAATATGATATTGATATAAAAAATATTCCTCATGAAATTCAAAGATTTGATGATGCTATCGCTACCGTAAAAAATGAACTTAACAAAATTAAATCTGAGCTCCCATCGAATGCACCGGCTGAATTAAGTGCATTTATTGACACTCATATTATGATACTGAATGATAAATCATTATCTTTATTACCTAAATTGACTATTGAAAATGAAAAATGTAATGCCGAATGGGCAATTAAAAAACAAATGGATAGTGTTGTAAATCAATTTGATCAAATTGAGGATTTATATTTAAGAGAAAGAAAGCAAGATATTATTCAAGTGGTTGAAAGGGTCATTAAAATCCTTTTAGGTCACTCAAACCAAATCACTGTAAAAAATAAAGAAAAATTATCAATTTTAGTAGCTCATGATATTTCACCTGCGGATGCCCTACACTTTAAAAATCATAAATATGCTGCTTTTATTACAGACGGCGGAGGCATTACGTCTCATACAGCTATCTTAGCTAGAAGTTTAAATATTCCTTCGATTGTGGGATTACAAAATTCCAGAGCCTTAATCCGTGATAATGATTTAATTATTGTTGATGGCACACAAGGAGTTGTAGTTGTTAATCCAAGCATAGAAATACAAAAATACTATAAGAAACTTCAAGATTCGTGGGATTATGAACAAGAAAAGCTGCAGTATATAAAAAAGAAAAAAGCAGTCACGAAAGATGGGGCTTCAATTAATCTTTTTGCAAATATTGAGGTTCCTAATGATGTAGTCTCTGTGCATGCCTCTGGTGCTAGTGGCATTGGTTTATTCAGAACAGAATTTTTATTCATGAATAGGCGTGATATGCCTGATGAAGAAGAACAGTTTCGGGCATATAAAAATGTAGCTGAGGCGATGAATAAAAAACCTGTCATCATTCGTACACTAGATTCAGGTGCAGATAAACAAACGGCATTGGATAACAAAAAAATAGGTGCTAATCCTGCTCTGGGATTAAGAGCAATTCGGTTATGTTTATCTGAACCTAAAGTATTTTTGACACAACTTCGCGCTATTTTAAGAGCCTCTCAATTTGGTAATATTAAAATTCTATTCCCTATGTTAACCAATATTGGTGAACTTCGTCAGACCAAACTTATTCTGGAAAGAGCTAAGGCAAGTTTAAGAAAAGATAAAATAAAGTTTAATGAAAAGATTTCTATTGGCGGCATGATCGAAATTCCAGCCGCTGCAATTAGTGCCGATATTTTTGCTCAAGAACTCGACTTTCTATCTATCGGTACTAATGATTTAATTCAGTATACACTTGCGATCGATCGAACAGATGATTTGGTATCTCATTTATATAATCCCCTGCATCCAGCTGTCTTAAAATTGATTGCTCTTACAGTAAAATCTGCACATAAATATAAAAAATCTATCGCTATTTGTGGAGAAATGGCAGGTGAACCCAAGCTTACAAAGTTATTAATTGGTATGGGGGTTGAACAACTCTCAATGCATCCTAGTCATATTCTTAGAGTCAAACAACAAGTTCTTAATAGCTCGATCAAAAAAATGAAAGCCTCTGTTATTAAATTACTCAACCTAAATGAAGTCGATAAAATTGAAACTTTACTAAAGAAGATTAATCAATCAACATAAATAATAATTTCCTATTATGACAATTAATCCTATTTTAAATCGAAAAAGTCTTCCACTCTTTGATCAAATTAAACCTGATCATGTCTCTCCAGCAATAGAGAGCATGCTCATGGAAGCGAATAAGATGATTCACACTCTTAGAGAAATGAATAGTACTATTACGTGGAAAAATTTTGTAGAGCCTATCGAAATCATTACAGAAAAAATTTCAAGAGCTTGGGGCCAAATTGAACATCTCAATGCAGTTATGAATTCAGATAACTTAAGAAAAGCTTACAATGAAAATCTTATAAAGTTAACTACGTTTTATACGAGCCTTTCTCAAGATCAATTACTTTATAAAAAATATCAGTCCCTGAAAGATAGTAAAGAATTTAAATTACTTACATCATCTCAAAAACGTATTATTGATAATATTTTGCGTGAATTTAAATTAGGTGGTGCAGAACTTAATGAAAAAGATAAAGTAAGATTTAAAGTTATTCAGGAAACACTTGTAAAACTCTCCACTCATTTTGAAGAAAATATTCTAGATGCAACTAATGAATTTTCAATTTTTGTTCACAATACAGATGAACTAAAGGGCATTCCAGATGAAAATATTAAAAAAGCATTCTCTGAAGCTAGCGAGGATAATAAAGAAGGCTATAAATTTACTCTTCGTTTTCCTTCTTATTTACCAGTCATGCAATATGCTGAAGAAAGAGATTTAAGAGAGAAGCTATATCGTGGCTATGCTACCCGCGCATCTGAACATGGATCACCCAAATTTGATAATACAAAACTTGTAGAGGAAATACTTACGCTTCGATACGAATCATCGCGTCTTCTTGGCTTCAACCATTTTACAGAAATGTCACTTTTCACTAAAATGGCAAAATCAGGCGAAGAAGTTGTAAATTTTCTTATGGATTTAGCCAGCAAAGCAAAACCTTTTGCTCTAAAAGATATGGAAGAACTGAAATCCTTTTCCAAAACTTTAAACATTGAAAATTTAGAAGCTTGGGATATCTCTTATGTATCTGAAAAACT
>SYKG01000034.1 GCA_005797835.1 Methylotenera sp. | reverse complement strand
GCCGGACCAATTATAGTCAGCATAAACAGGCAAAGCTAAAACGAGAAGCAATAAAGTGAATAGTTTTTTCATTTTGGAACTCAAAAGATAATAGTTGATAAACTTTACCTGCCCCCCCAAAGCTGTCAAACAAAATCAGCATTTACTTACACACCCCTATTCCACGCCTACCAAAATCCCCCACCTTGAACCTTCTGCCTAGCCCACAAATACTGTAAAATATTACTTTCTGGGGGATTAGCTCAGCTGGTAGAGCAGCGGACTCTTAATCCGTTTGTCGCGAGTTCGACCCTCGCATCCCCTACCAAATTTAATAATACATTTAGAGATTTGTGCTAATTAATACAGACCTTTTTTAAATATAGATCATTAAGGGTTTTAGATTTGATACTCTGCCAATCTAATCCTTCACCTTTATTAAATACAGCGCGGCCCTGTCCCATAGATTCTGAGTATAAAGCATAAGCTAAAATCCTCATTTTTCTCGTCTTACAATCAAACTCTGATCTATTTTTAACAGAAAGGTATTGAATATTCTTTATCGTCTGCAACTCAGAGTAATTTTGTAAGTACCAAGCTCTCACCTTATGTCCACTTTTACTTAGAAGTGCGAAATCAATGTAATGATCTGCATCGTCTTGATGAACTAAAGACCAATCAGCATAAGATTGAATAGGGAAAATAAACACAAGAAGAAGTATGAATTTCATGCATCAAATCATCGCATTTAATAATGTATTTCTCAACCTGAAACTTTTCAACAAATGATGTCTTGTCTATTCATCGAAGGCTAAGCATAATAAAACATCGTTTAATTTAAGATTTATAAAAAATGAAAAAAGTACGTTGGGGTATTCTAGGAGCTGCAAGGGTAAATGAGCGACTTCTCCCAGCCATTGCGAATAGTCCTTTTGGTGAGCTTGTCGCTATTGGAAGTAGAAGAGAAAATGCTGCTGCTGCATGTTTGGAAAAATACCAGCCTAATCTTAAAGATAAAGTTCAAACCTTTAATTCACTTAATGAAGTGATTCATCATCCGAATATAGATGCAATCTATATTCCACTTTCAAATGAAGAACATACTAAGCCTGCTCTTGAAGCACTCAATAATAAAAAACATGTGCTGATTGAAAAGCCTATTACATTAAATTCAAAAGAAGTTGAAGCTATTCAAAAAGCATCTTTAGATAATCATGTGAAGGTCATGGAAGGTTTCATGTATGTCTTTCATCCTCAATTTGATCGTGTAAAAGAAATCATCAGCTCAGGATTGCTAGGTGATGTTCAATATGTTCATTCAATGTTTTCTTTTCAAATTCAGCCTGCGCGCTTTTATCGTATCAATCGATCAATTGAGAATGGAGGTGGTGCACTCTGGGATATTGGACCTTATGCCATCCATACGATTCGACAATGTTTTAGTCATAACCCGCTATCTGTTGTTGCAAAAAGTCATCTCAATGATCACGGTGCAGACCTCACGACATCTGGCGTGATTGATTTTGGGCAGAATCAACGGGCACAATTTGATATTAGCTTTGAATGCGTAAGACGCTCTCAATTTGAAATTTTTGGGTCAAAAGGAAAGTTGATATGCCACACTGTTTGGCAGCATGAAAATGATGAAGCGTTATTAACATTAACGACAGATGCAGATGGATTAAAGCACGAACATATTAAGAAAGCCAATCACTTTACTCTTGAAATTGATCATTTTAATGAATGCATTAACAATGATACCGTTCCTAAACTTTCTTTGGATGATGCTCTTTGGAATACAAAAACTTTAGAAGCAATCCAGGCCTCAATTAAAACCAGAACCTGGGTGAGTATTTAAATAGACTGAAAACAAAAAAGCCCGCATTAAGCGAGCTTTTTTTGAAAACTGAATAATTATTTATTCATTACATACATTGTAACTTCGAAACCGAAACGCATTTCAGTAGCAGCTGGAGTTGTCCACATGATGTCTATCCTTTTAATAAGTTAATAAGAAATTTCTTAAGTGTTATCTTACTTGAACTCAAAAACTTGACACCTTTAGGATCATGAATGATATCTAATGAAAATCATGAGAGAAAGGATCCTTAAATACGAATTTTTATTAAAAACCTATATAAATCAATAAGTTAATAACTTATACCTTTGCGGGCTTAGGTTGTGGTTTTTTGCCTTTAGACTCTTTTCTTTTATCTTTACTGCCCATATATTGACCCTTTCATAGGTAAATTAAGTAGTTATTGTATACGAAAGCTTAGGCCTTCAGCCGCCTCTTCATGTCTTTTACATACTCAGGAAAATAGCTCGAAATCACCTTTAAATCAAACTGGGAAAGAATAGAATTGTTCGATTCCCGTTCCAATAAAAATTCAAATGATGCTTCAATTAAATTTTCGTATGAAACCCTGCCATCAGTCAGTATCTTATAAAAATCATTTGAAACATGAACATGATGACGCGTAGTTGATGTTGATTCGACCGTCACTTCAAAATCAGATCCTTTAATTAATTTTACAGTAATCATTGGCGTCTTCTCGTCGCATCTTTTCCCCATCGCTTAACGAGGAGATAAA
Organism: Methylotenera sp.; assembly: GCA_005797835.1. Lineage (GTDB taxonomy): Bacteria > Pseudomonadota > Gammaproteobacteria > Burkholderiales > Methylophilaceae > Methylopumilus. The sequence continues at coordinate 2,485 of SYKG01000034.1, read as the reverse complement.
GAATAAAAAAAGAAAAAACTAAAAAGGCAATTCTGATTGGAAGATATGTAAGATCAGAAAATATATATTGAAAAAAAATATAAGGAGTTAAGAGTATAGAAGCAATAACTCGCGCCCAATATAATTTTTTTAATTGCTTACTTTTTTTATTTTTTTGATAAATTCCCCAAGAAATAAATGCAAAAGAAAAAGCAGCAATTAAAAAAAGAATACCGCCATACATTATCATCATAAAGATATCCATAATTGATTCTTACTTAAATAAATTAATTTCTGGTAAGGCTTTTAATCCAATGCTTGCTCTCAGCTCACTACATTTTGGATTCGGCTTTCCATCTTCATATAATTCAAATTCCCGGCAAGGTGTAGGTCGTGATTCATAGATCGAACATCGATAACCTTTATCCTCAGAATATATTAACGCAATACATTTTCCTTTGCCAGACTCTGTCCCCTTCATACATGCAAGATGTTCATTGACTTTAGTTGAATAAAATAAAGGGACTCTGCCAATACCATTACCTTCAATTTCTGCATGATAAAAAGAAACTCGAAAATATTGGCAACACTGTCCGCATTCAAAGCATGGATTCATTTGATCGTTCATATATTATGAAACTTTAAATATGATGACGGCTTGCCCATAATATTTTTTATCATGGTTTATTAAATTCCATACCGTCGCATCTTGAATATGAAATATTGATTTATCTGAAGCTACTCTTTTACCCTGATAATGCTGAATAAATCCATTCTCTATCACCTGATGTAAGAATAGAGATCTTTCTTTCTGATTGATTAATTTGGCTGATACTTTTGAGGGTAATCCTATCATTTGCTTAGATGTCATCTTAAATAAAAGAAGTGCAGCTTTATTTGCATAATTAAATAAGGGTTCTTTCGAGTTATCATGACTTGCGATAGGAAAAGAACACATATCAAATGCTTCAACTAAACTCAAATGGGGATCTACGGGTAAATATTCCCCAGTGAAGTGAGTATATGAATTTTTAATAATTTCGAGATGCTCTTTAAGATTCACTTTTAATAATTTCAACTTATCCAAAAAACCAATAACAAACTCCTATAGAAGCTAATACGCCGACGAGATCAGCAAATAGAGCGCAAGCGACTGCATGCCTTGCGCGCTGAATGCCAACCGCCCCAAAGTAAATAGCCAAAACATAAAATGTAGTTTCGGTACTTCCTTGCACAGTCGCAGCTAAAAGTGACGGGAAACTATCAACGCCATGAGTTGTCATGGTATCAATAAGCATGGCTCTTGCTGCACTTCCTGAAAATGGTTTCACGAGCGCTGTAGGGAGTGCATCCACAAAACGTGTATCCCAATAAAAACTATTAGCTACATAACGAATAATATCTAAAATGATATCAAGTGCACCTGAGGCTCTGAGGACACCGACTGCACATAACATAGCAACTAAGTATGGAAGTAAATTTTTTGATACATCAAAACCTTCTTTAGCGCCCTCAATAAAAGACTCGTAAACAGGTACACGTTTTAATATGCCTATAAGTAAGAAAGTAATAATCAATCCAATAAGGACTGTATTACCCAAGAGAGAAGAGAATACGCCTATTGCTTCAGAGGATAAGTGGCTTAAGAAAAAGATAAATACACTTAATAGAGTCGCTATTGTTAACATACATATTAAGACAATAGGATCGTTCAGTTTAATTCGTTGAGTAAAAGCTACCGAAAAAAAGCCAGCCATTGTTGAAGCGCTTGTTGCTAATAAAATAGGTAGAAATACAAGAGTAGGATCTAAAGCGCCTTGCTGTGCTCGATACATAAAGATTGATACTGGTAGCAAAGTAAGTGATGAAGCATTTATCACTAAGAAAAGAATCTGTGCATTACTTGCAATCTTTGGTGTGGGATTAAGTGACTGCAATGAATGCATCGCTTTAAGACCTATGGGTGTCGCAGCATTATCAAGACCTAATGCATTTGCAATAAAATTCATGGTCATAAAACCTGTTGCAGGGTGATTCTTAGGAACCTCTGGCATAAGACGTCTAAAAAGGGGTGATAGCCAGGCTGCAATTTTTATAATCAAACCTGCGTGTTCAGCAATCTTTAAAAAACCTAACCATAGAGTAAGTGTTCCAAAAAGTAATACCATGACTTCAACAGATAATTTTGCCATAGAAAAAAGGCTATTCACCATGCGAGCAAATACTTCGGAGTCACCAATGCCAATCCATCGCCATACTGCACTTATTAAAGCGATAAAGAAAAAACTCATCCATAGCTTATTTAATATCGATCCATGATGCTTCGATATATTTTTATTTTTGAGAGTTTGATTAAGTTTTATAATGATTTACCCAAAATGAATAACAAGATTTTAAGATGTATGAAAATTATAAGGGTAAGAAATCTATTTTGAAAACTAATTCATCACTTTAATTGGTCGGAGCGGTGAGATTCGAACTCACGACCCGTTGCACCCCATGCAAG
>SYKG01000003.1 GCA_005797835.1 Methylotenera sp. | reverse complement strand
GATGAAAGCCCCTCCTTCGCCAACAGCGAAGCGACCGCGGCGGCTCCGAGCGTGGTTCCCGCACGTCCGCAAAAGTGGCGGCGAGTCACGCCCTGGACGTGTTCATTGATTGGGTGCATTGTCATAGATAATTTTTTAGGAAATAAAATAATATATTAAACTGAAGATTTGCATTCTCCTCAACTAATTTGAATCCAGCTTTTTCAAAACTTTTAATAGACGCGATGTTGTCTATTTATATAAAAGAATAAATAGATTTCTGTTTTGCAAACTTACGCGAATACTCATTAACAAAGCACATCCCGTCCCCCTAAACTTGCGATCCACACTAATATTTACCAGTAGAAATCCTGTCTCCACATTTCTAACCTGCCCTACAGAAACGTCAAATTAATTGCCAAACACCAACATAAACGTATTGTCTTGGTTCATCTTTGTTTGCAAACCACAGCTTATGATTATCTGCACATATTTTTGAACAAATAAACGCATTCTTTCATACCTCATCACCATTGGCCCAAACAAAATAAAAATTCTCATCACCAAAATTGGCATATCTAGAAGGCAAGTGACCAATTTTTCTCAATTTACACTTCGCATTATCATAAATGCTTCAGCGTAATTCTCCCCCACTTCAACGCCTCTCTTTTGCGCTAAAATAGTTAAAGCTTCCGGAGAGCGAGGGTGAGGAAATGGTCTTTTTTCAAATACATACGACTCCATCGCCTTAATTTTTGCATCTACATTCTTTTTCTTCAAACCAACATACATATTAGGGGTAAAATACATAGGACGATTGAATGCCTGCCATTCTGTTGAAGATGGCGTTTCAAAAGTCAGAATTATTTTCACCATCTCATGTGACATGGGACGGCACCCCGTAATAACAGCTTGAAAAGCAAGCTGATGGTCAACATTGGTATCTCCTCCATGATGTGTAAAAATAACAGAAGGTTTAATTTTTTGTTTTTCTTTTTCAATCACTTTAACCAAATCCAAAACATTTACATCATCAAAGCGATTATCGGGAAAATCATATATCCCTACAGATTCATATCCCACAGCTTTAATTGATGACTGAATATTTTTTCTGTGCTGCTTTAATTCCTTATTCCACTTTTCAGCATCGCGTGCATCAGAGCGAGAGGTAATTCCTTCTCCTAAAATAATGGTACGAATAACACAATTGTATTCATGAACCAATTTATGGATAGTGCCTCCAAGTCCTAACACTTCATCATCTGGATGTGCCACCACAACCAATATTCTTTTATTTCTTAATGATTCTAACATGTGCGTTAATTATGTCTTTTGATTCGAAATTAGCATTTGTAAACTCTATTTTAAAATGTTCGGTTTCTAAAAAAGCATGAGGATATCCTTTTGCATCCAACATTCTTATGTAATCGAAAACCAATTCTGAAGATTGTAAGTCAGCCATATTTCCATCCTCTGGCTTCCTTCTTTTAAACAAAACGACCTCCCCTTCTTGCTTTTTAGGAAGGGGATTCTGCTCTATGATTTCAACAATCATTTCCTTCATCAAATCTCCTGCTCTTTTAAATATCTCTGTGGCTGTGCCAGATAAATCCAAGTCTTTTTTCAAATAAACATCTCCGGTATCAATACCATCAGCCACTCTAATCGCCGACAACTTGGTAGCTTTGTGTCCGCGTACTATTAAATTCTGTAATGGACTACCTCCTCTACCAAAAGGCAAATCTGTCATATGAAATACCACGCAATTAAATTCTGCATAAATTTCTTTAGGAATAATTTCTGACCAGTGAGGAAAGAAGATATAAGTCGGTTCTATTATATTTAAAATCTCAACACTTAGCTCTTCTTTTGATTTGATAAAACAAATCGAATCGGCGTATTTCTGAGATAGAAACAACTCCATATCAGATAACGCAGGATTTATATTTGCCAAAAGTATTTTCATGCAATAAATATAAGCGTATTACTACTCAAATTGCTCAATTATAGTTTTATACTTTTTGCCTTTATGGTAAAAAAAGGCGGGGTATTTTTCGTTATCGCAAACTCTTGACAAATTAATTTCCTCTGCAATAGATTTTTGTATATTCAACTCACTGTCCTAAGGCGTTCTTTTAGGGTAAAAGGTTGATTCTCCTGCTTGTTCTGCTCCTTTAATATTTGGGTAAGCACTTAAAAACCGCAAAGCCATCTTAATGGTCTTTTCTCCCTGAAGCTTTCGTAAATCGGCCACTAACTCGGTACCATCTAACTGAATGCTATCATTGAAATATACAAGTCCTGAATCTACTTTTTCCGCTGCTTCAAAAAAAGCAGTTGGTATAAAACTTTTACCTTCTAACACCTGCCAAGTTAAAGGAGACCAACCTTTACCTGCAGGCAAAGCACTTTCATGCACCACCAAATTATGCCTGTTTAAATGCATATTCTTAAATATTTGCTCGCAAGAAAGCAAAAAAAGCATATCTCCTTTTTGTACTTGATGAGCATTATAAATCAAGCAGCAATCATGACCAAGTTTCATGGTAGGCTCCACTAATTGCTTTGCATAAGGAACAATCCAAGAAGAAACATTATCGCATGACGGATAAGAAATTCAAGCCCGCAAGCACACTCAAACTGCAAGCGCTGGGCTTGCACTCGTCAAGTACCAATTTGCTCTAACCTCCACCCCGCCACTCTAGATGGTCAATGATCACTTTTTTATGGCATTCTGAGAGGTACGCACATTCAACAAGCGGAAATTACACAACTTCTGCTGACCAGCATCGGCAGCCCTAAACATTCAGTGCACTCTGCAAGCAACCACACCGCGCCTACTCACGCTGCTCCGCGTGTGCTATTTCTGCAGCGCAGG
>SYKG01000033.1 GCA_005797835.1 Methylotenera sp. | reverse complement strand
CGCGAGTTCGAGACTCGTTTCCCGCTCCAAACTAAAATTGGGGAAGCATTGCCTTCCCCTTTTGCATTTTGGGGATGTTGATATGGCGCGATAGCAAAATGGTTATGCAGCGGCCTGCAAAGCCGTAGACGCCAGTTCGATTCTGGCTCGCGCCTCCACTTATTAGTACTTAAGTCTATTTAATAATAATTAATGATAAAATTTGGCCTAAGTTTTATTGCAAAAGGCCCGGGTGGTGAAATTGGTAGACACAAGAGACTTAAAATCTCTCGGCTTCACGGCCGTGCCGGTTCGATTCCGGCTCCGGGCACCAAATTTCATTATTCCCTTATAATTTGAATACAACTCTTTTTTTTAAGGTGACCTCCAAAAATCATTTTCCAATACTTAATCGATTTTTGACGATCGGACAAATTGAATCTTTAAAGTTTTCCTATGAAGAATTTTTGTGCTATTTGTTAGGCATAAAACCTAATCCAGATTATCCATTAGCTGCTGTGGATTATCAAAAAAATCAAACACTTTATTATTTTTATGCAGATCCAGTCTATCTCAGTCTTCAAAGAGATACATTTTTCTTAGAAAAAAAATTGACAAACGACTTTACACAAGACGAGATCAAAAATTTATACAATACCCTTAATGAAACATTCAAAGATGAGACTCGCGCATTTATTTTAAATGATCAAGGGCAGTTATTTCTTGAGTTAAAAAAAGAGCCTCATATTAAAACGACCTCAATAGCAAATATCAAACGCCAGTCAATTGACTTATTTATGCCGCAAGGTAATGAGGCTATAGCATGGCATAGATTCATGAATGAGATCCAAATGTTTCTTTTTGATCATCCTATGAGTCAAGATAGAGTGCGTCGAGAAATTCTGTCACCCAATAGTATTTGGTTTTCAGGAGGAGGCGTATTACCTCAAAGCATCCAAAGTCCTTATGGAGTTATTTTTTCCAACTCTGAATTCTTAAAAAAAATCTTATCAATTGGTAAAAATATTTCTCCCCAATCTATAGATAAATTCCACCAAGAATATATTAGCGAGGATGTATTAATTGTTTTTGACGATGACAAAGAGTTGGGTCGTATTTTAGAAGACATATGGAATAATTTTAAAAAAAGAAAAATAAAGAATTTAAATATTTACTTGAGTTTCCAAGGAGAGGTTTTACATATTCATAATCAATTCATACAGTTATTTAAAGTATGGAAAAAAATGAATTCAGTACTAAATTATTTCAATGTTAATTAAATCAAAAAAAATTGATCCTATAGCTATCGATACCCTAGTTAATTCTGGCCTTAACCGTCATTTGGCTAAGTTTTATTCAGCGCGAGGCATTAAGCATATTGATGATGCCATTCTTTCTATTGAGAAAATTATTCCACCAGTTGCTCTAACCAATAATGAATTAATGGCATCTATTTTAGCTGATGCGATTTCGCAAAAACAAAAAATTCTTATTATTGGTGATTACGATACGGATGGCGCGACTTCAACTGCTTTGGGTGTGAGAGCGCTTAGAATGATGGGGGCTTATGTTGATTATTTAGTCCCTAATCGATTTGAATTTGGTTATGGATTAACGCCTGAAATTGTAGATTTGGCGAAAGAAAAAAATCCTAAAATCATTATTACTGTTGATAATGGTATCGCAAGTATAGAAGGAGTAGATCAAGCCAATCAATATGGTATTGATGTATTAGTCACCGATCACCATCTTCCATGTGATATTTTACCTCGTGCTAAATGTATTGTGAATCCAAATCAGCATGGTTGTAGTTTCCCAAGTAAATATCTATGCGGCGTAGGTGTTATTTTTTATGTGATGTTAGCTTTGAGAACTGAACTTAGAAAACGAGATTATTTTAAAGATCATGCAGAGCCTAACTTAATGCAATTAATTGATCTTGTGGCTTTAGGTACGGTGGCCGATTTGGTTCCTTTGGATCGTAATAATAGGATTTTAGTTGAATATGGCATTCGAAGAATCAGATCAGGTCAAGCTAACCCTGGCATACGAGCACTCATGGCTTTAACTAAAAAAAATCCATCACAATTTCATACTTCTGATCTCGCTTTTAGTATTGCACCTAGGCTAAATGCCGCAGGAAGATTAGATGATATGTCTTTAGGTATTCAATGTCTTTTATCTGAAAGTTATGAGGATGCGCGTTTAATTGCATCATCGCTCGAAGCTTTAAATCTTAAAAGAAGATCAATTGAATCTGAAATGAAAGACGGTGCATCTATTCAATTAAATGAGATTAATTGTGAAGCTCAATTTAGCATTGCACTTTATGATCCTACCTGGCATCAAGGTGTAATCGGGATTATTGCTTCTCGTATCAAAGATAAGCACCATCGCCCAGCGATTGTATTTGCAAAATCTAATGAAGGGATCCTTAAAGGTTCAGGTAGATCCATTCAATCACTTCACTTAAGAGATGCGCTTGACCTGATTTCAAAAAAAGATCCAAGTGTTCTTATCAAATTCGGAGGCCATGCAATGGCTGCGGGGCTCACTATAAAAGAGGCAGATTTTGATCGTTTTGCGAAGTTATTCGAAGAAACAGTAACTGGCTTAATTACAACTGATGATCTTAAGTTGACCGTTGAAGTAGATGATGCATTTAATTTTTCAGAAGTGACATATGAAGATGTAGAACATATTAATTCACAAGTATGGGGACAAGGATTTCCTCTTCCTATATTTGAAGGTGAGTTTGAAGTTGTTGAGCAAAAAATTCTTGCAGATAAACATTTGAAGTTAAATCTTCGACTACAAAATAAGGTATTTGAAGCTATTTATTTTAATCACAGTGAGCATCTTCCTCGAAAGGTAAAAGCGATATATCAGGTTGATTCTAATGAGTTTAATGGCAACAAAAAAATTCAAATTCAATTAAGGATGCTCTCTTAAAGGCCAGCATTAATTGCCCAATTAACCTTAAACAAAGTAAAATTCCACAAACTATTTAAGAGGGTGTCATGAGACGGAAAATCGTTGTTGGTAATTGGAAAATGAATGGTTCTTTGGCGTCCAATGAATTACTCCTTGAAGCCCTGCTCGAAAAGATATCCCAAACAATTCCTTTGGATATCGTGGTATGCGTGCCTTATCCTTATTTGTTTCAAACCCAATCCCACCTTAAACATTCATGCATTCGTTGGGGTGCTCAGAATGTAGCTAAATTTGAATCGGGGGCTTTTACTGGGGAAGTGAGCGTTTCTATGCTGAAAGAATTTGGTGCAAGCTTTGTGATTATTGGCCATTCTGAGAGAAGTACAGCTTACTGTGAATCTGATGAGAATATTGCTACTAAATTTATGATGGTTAAAAAAGCAGGAATAACCCCGATTCTTTGTGTAGGTGAAACTTTGATTGAGAGAGAAGCAGGTATTATGGAAAAAGTAGTTTCCAAACAGCTTGATACAATTATCGAAATGTATGGTGCAGAAATGTTTGATGAGACTGTAATTGCTTATGAGCCTATATGGGCAATTGGCTCAGATTTAGCAGCCTCGCCAGAGCAAGCGCAAGTAATGCATCAGTTTATTCGTGAGAAATTATCTTCAAATATCAAGGTCCTAAAGAATCTCAAAATCATCTATGGAGGGAGCGTAAACCCCCAAAATGCGTTACAATTGTTCTCCATGCCAGACGTAGACGGCGGACTCGTAGGTCGAGCTTCTTTAAATTCGAGTGATTTTCAGTCTATATGTCGTTCGGCTGAAATATAAATCAAAGAAAATAGGATTATGGAAAATTTAGTAACAATTATTCATTTATTTGCGTGCTTCGGTGTTATTGGCTTGGTACTTATGCAACATGGCAAGGGTGCAGATATGGGTGCGGCTTTCGGAAGCGGTTCATCTGGCAGTTTGTTTGGTGTAAGTGGATCATCTAATTTTTTAAGCAGAACAACAGCGATATTTGTCATAATCTTTTTCCTGACCAGTATTGCTTTGGCGTTCATTGCAGCACAAAAATCAGGTACAGCAGCAAGCGTAGTAAAGGCAATTGATTCGTCAGAATTACAACAACCTTCTGAAACTAAAAGTGGTGAAACTCAGTCGAAATCATCAAGTGGCGCTAAAAATATCCCAAAATAGAGACTGTTAAATCTACATAGCCGTCGTGGTGGAATTGGTAGACAAGCTAT
>SYKG01000032.1 GCA_005797835.1 Methylotenera sp. | reverse complement strand
GACGCCAATTACCAAGCTTCAATCATGCTAAAATCATTTTTTTTAATTTTTCCCATAAAAATTTATGAGCTTAGATAACGTCTTTCCTGGTAAAGATATTCCAACGTATTTCAATGTCATTATTGAAATTCCAATGAATGCTGACCCAATTAAATATGAAGTCGATAAAGAATCAGGTGCGATTTTTGTGGATCGGTTTATGGGGACAGCAATGCACTATCCGACTAATTATGGATATATACCAAAAACAATTGCAGGTGATGGTGATCCAGTCGATGTCCTTGTTGTTACTCCATTACCTTTAATTCCAGGGGTTGTTGTGAGTTGTCGTGCTGTAGGCATATTAGATATGGAAGACGAAAAGGGTCAAGATGCAAAAGTATTGGCAGTGCCCGAAGATAGAATTCTTTCAATCTATTCACATTGGCAAAAACCTGAAGATATGAATCCTCAGCGACTTAATCAAATTCAACACTTTTTTGAACATTACAAAGATTTAGAAAAGGGTAAATGGGTGAAAATTAAGGGTTGGAAAGGCCCTCAAGATGCTCACAAAGAAATTCTTGAGAGTGTTGAAAGATATAAGCAAGGTTAACTGTCAAAAACTATAGCGCCCTCTAATCTCTCCAGGTTCTTCATTTTTAAGAAATGCATATTCTCCTAGAATATTAAGTTCTATCCAGTCACATGGTAAAGATAAAGTCTCAAAATTTTCATCAATTACACAACAATCTAACCACTTCTTCTCTCCATTGATTAAAACTACCTGAAAACCAAAATCTCTCCAAGCATTTACCATGTTTTCCATATCAATAGGATTCATAGCCCCATCCCTGAAAAGATGTTCATCAAACCAAACACGACTGCCAAGAGAAGAAGCATGATCAATCAAGCATTGATCCCATCCACCGGGATATTTTTCTTCTATAGTTGCTCTTCTTACAATAAAATTAATGTGCTCTAATGCGATCGCCATTTAAAAAATTTCTTGCTGTTTTAAAAATCGCCACATACCTGTTGGAAGATCACCAAGCAAAACATTGCCAATTCTGACTCTTTTTAACCCAATTACATGAAGCCCAACCAGTTCACACATTCTTCTAATTTGTCTATTTCGACCTTCTATTAGAACAAAACGTAGTTGATTGTCATTTTGCCACTCAACTTCAGCTGATTGAAGCTTATAACCATCAAGTGAGAGACCATGTCTTAGTAACTCCAAACTGTTATTAGCTAATTTTCCCTCTACACGAACTAGATATTCTTTTTCAATGATACTTTTTTCCCCAATAATCGTTTTTGCAATTCTTCCATCCTGAGTAAGCACTAATAAACCAGAGGAATCAATATCTAGTCTTCCAGCTGGTGCCAGTCCGTCAATATTGAATCTTGAATTTTGCGATGCATGATTTTTTGAAACTTGGAAATTATCCAGAGTAATAAGGGTAGCAGCAGGTTTAAATATTTTATCGTCATCTAGATGTGATATATAACCAACAGGTTTATTCAATATAACGGTAACTTTGGAGGACTGTTGGATGGATGCTTGCTTTTTTAATCTGATCTGTTGTGAACGAAAAGCTCGTGTACCCAATTCAGTTACTACTTTACCATCAAGAGTCACGAGACCCTGTTGAATATAACTATCAGCCTCTCTCCTTGAGCAGAGTCCAAGCTCAGATAGAATCTTTGAAATACGAACAGTTTCTTCCATCTAAAAACTTTATATTTTTTTATAGACTAAAATAATTTTTTGCAAATTCTATTTAAGTTTATAAACTAAAATATTGTCACCTTCTTTAAAACCAAAGATAGAGTTTCCACCTGCAGCAACAGCAATATATTGCGATCCATCTATTTCATAGCTTATTGGCGGTGCATTAACACCGGCATCAGCTGTGTTTGTCCAAAGTAATTTTCCAGTTTTAGCCTCGTAAGCATTAAAATTTCCATTTCCCTCTCCTATGAAGACTAAATTACCTTCCGTTGCTAGTAATCCACCTGTTAATGGTTGAGATGTTTTAACCTGCCACTTAATTTTTTTTGTATTTAAGTCTATAGCAGAGAGGAGACCCCATCGCTCGTCCTGCGTCGGTTCGGAAGATGCATACTTAATCGCAGGTAAATCATCTCGGGCAGGTTCATCTACTAAAGTATATCTAATAGGTGCATGAATCGCTGAAACAAATACAATCTGATTCTTTTCATCAAGCGAGGTTGGTCCCCAATTAGCTCCACCTAGAATACCTGGATATAGAACTGTGCCCTTAGTTGTTGCTTTCGCAAAAAGATTTTTTTGTGGGACAAACGGTTCAGATTTTGCTAAAAGCTCCCCCGTGTAACGATTGTGTATGTAGTACCACCCAGTTTTACTGGCCTGTCCTACAGCTGGAATAACTTTATTATCTTTTTTATAATTAAATAATACTGGGGGACTTGCTACGTCGTATCCCCAAACATCATGAGGTACTTGTTGATGAAACCATTTTAATTTTCCTGTCTTTGCATCAAGTGCAACCAGAGAAACAGTATATAAATTATCTCCTGGTCTAGAAGTATCATTCATTTGCGGTGAGGGATTGCCAGTACCAAAATATAAAGTATTCGTTTCTTCATCTATTGCAGGAGTGCTCCATGCAGAACCCCCACCATATTTCCAAGCTTCTTTATTATTTTTAAGATTTTCTTTTTCTTGGGCAGTATTTCGATTTAAAGATATATTATCTTCAATGGCCTCCTTAAATTTACCCTCCCATTCCTCTGATGGAATTGTATCGAACTGCCATACTCGATCACCAGTGTCAATATTATAAGCCGCCAAAAAACCTGGGCGGCCAAATCGACCATCAACGCCAATTACTGCGCCTAGGGGGGCATCTGGGCGTGGCGTATCTACATGCAAACCATATCCGACACCTGTAATACCAACCATAACTAAATTTTTATAAGACACTGGGGCCATATTTATACCTACGCCAGTTTGCCCATAAACATCTTTTTGGCTTTTACTATCGGACTGACTTAGTGAGTTATTACTTTCAAACTTTGCATCATTATCTGCCACATCAATATCCCAGATTTTCTCACCAGACTTGGCATCAAGCGCAATTAATCTTGCATCAACTGTGCCTATGAAAATTTTATTACTCGCATAGGCTAAACCGCGATTAGCAGGGCCGCAACACATCCTCCAATTATCTCTTTTTTTATGGTTATAACGCCATAATTCTTTTCCTGTTTTAGCGTCAAGTCCTAAAACATGATTATGTGGAAGGCTGATAAACATTACATTATTGATAACTAATGGCGAAGACTGAAATGTTGCAGCAACACCAGTTTTAAATTTCCATGCGAGCTCAAGATTTTTAACACTATCTTGATTAATTTGAGTTAAAGATGAAAAACGCTGATTTGTAAGATTTCTCCCGTAAGAAGGCCATTGCTCATCGATACCAAGTTTAAATGATGAAAGTTTTGAAATGACTGAATCCAGGTACTCTTTTGCCTCATCTAAGGAGTCTTTCGCAACAGAATCCATCATAAATAGGAGAAAAAAACTAAAAAGAGCTGACTGGAAATACTTCATCATTTGTTCTTTCAAAAAAATCCAAAGGTTGACAAACTTCTTTGACTGCCAAAGCATGATATTTAATATTTATATTTAAGTTAAGTCAACTTTTTTTACAAACAAATAAGTAAAAAAAAAGAAACTATATAAATTTATCATTGTGAAGATTTTATGAAATAAGAAGTAAAATACTTAAAAGCACAAATTTATCATGTCCAAAAACTTTTTAGACGAAGCAAGAGACTATGAAGAGAAAGGCGATCTCTTCAATGCAATCCTCACATTAAAAAAAGCACTTCAATTAGAACCTAAAAATCTTATTATACAAATAAATTTAGGAAACCTTTGTGTATCTAATAAGCAATTTGAAGAAGCAGCAGGATATTTTAGAAGATGTTACCGCTATTTTAGAAGTAACCCTGAGATCAAAGATGCGCTTTGCTTTTCTCTTACAGCCTTTGGCAATGAAAACTATTTAAGATTAAAGTTTGAATTATCAGAGGCATGTTTTGAAGAAGTTCTAGAGTATGAAAAAAATAATTGGGTCTATTACTATAATTTAGCAAACACGCAAGATAAACTTAATGAGTCATTAAAAGCTTATAAAAATTATCAAAAAGCAATTGAGCTAAATCCAGACGATGCAGATCTTTGGAATAATAAGGGAAATATAGAACGAAAATTAGGATATTTAGATAAAGCTGTATCCTCTTATAAGCGAGCTTTAACTATTAGCCCTGACCTATCTCATACCCAAGTTCATCTTGCTCATCAAAAACAGCATATGTGTGATTGGGAAAATATTGAACCTATCTTTAAGAATATATCTTCGACTATAAGGGCAGATTCAAAAGCACTTATCCCCCCTTTTGCGTATCTTTCTAATATATTTACATCTCCTAGTAATCAACTTCAATGTGCCTCTCAATGGGCACAAAATAACTTACATATAAAAAGAGTCACAAAGCAAAAAAAACAAAAAAAAAATCCAATTCATATTGGATACCTATCATCAGATTTCAAGCTACACCCGTTATATTTTTTAATGCGGGATGTTATTCGGTATCACGACAGAAAGAATTTTACAATTTTTGCCTATGATTCGAGTCCTAAAGAAAAATCAATTGAAAGAAAAACATTTTTGAGTTTTTTTGACCATGTTAAAGATATTTCATTTCTTGATGACGAAAAAGCAGCAAACTTAATAGATCAAGATGACATTGATATTTTAGTGGATCTAACTGGCTATACTAATAATAGTAGGGCATTTATTGCACCTCAACTTAAAAGTACGATCACAATCAATTGGTTAGGTTTCCCAGGCACAATGGGATTTTTTCAAGAAAGATCACTTTACGATTATATTCTTGCAGATGAATTTATTATTCCTCGAGAAGATGAGAAATATTATGCTGAATCCATTATAAGGTTCCCCTTTCCCTATCAGCCAAATAATGCAGATCGAAGTCAAATAAATAAAAAAACGAGGCAAGACTATAATTTACCGGATGATGCCATAGTATATTGTGCGTTTAATCAATCTTTCAAGATTTCTGAAATTATCTTCAATACTTGGCTTGGATTTTTAAAACAATATCCAAAGAGTATCCTTTGGCTTACACACTCAAATAACTGGGCAACAGATAATCTAAAAAAATATGCAGAAAAATCTGGAGTTTCACCTGAAAGGATTATTTTTGCTTCACGTGTTACAAATACTGAGCATATAGCGCGTCATGCTCTAGCAGATATCTATTTGGATACACTCCCATATAATGCCCACACTTCAGCAAGTGACGCATTATCTATGGATTTACCTATTGTTACAATTATAGGGAATACTTTCTCATCAAGAGTTGCAGGTAGTTTACTTCACAGTTTAGATTTAGATGAACTTATCACTAAAAATTTAGAAGAATATATTAAATGTGTAGCCAAATTAACTGAAGATTTGAACTACAGGAAAAATATTATAGAGAGACTAAAAAAAGCTAAAATAAATTCTGCTATTTTTAAGCCACAATTATTTGTAAAAAATTTAGAGGAAATTTATCAAAAACTCATTTAGTTTCTTGCAGCAAGAATTACTCCAGTAATAATCATGCATCCACCTATCCATGCTCTAATAGTGATAATTTCTCCTGCAAGTAAATACGCCGAAATTGCTGCAACCACAATTTCAAATAGAAAAAAACATGATGCTTCAACAGCTTTAATTTTTGTCACCCCAAATTGCACGAGTAACGTTGAAAAAAATAAACTCAGAGCAATAAGTAACATAATCAGTGCATCAATAGGCTTAAAAAAATCTAATAATGGTATGGTATTCCCTCCAAAAATTATGCACATGATTGCTACTACTACAACACCTATCCATATCGCTAATGCTTTTTGATCAATTGACATAAATTCAAATTTTCTTGTCATAACATTAGTCATTGCAAAGCCTAATCCAGAGAAAAGGGCTAGCCAATCGCTCTTTGATTTTAAATAAATGATATATTTCGGATCCCAGAGCATAATAAAAGCACCAATAAGAGAAATTAATATAGCAAGATAGTATCTTCTTTTAGTATCTTCTTTCAGCATAAAATGTGCTAAAAAAATAGTCCAAATTGGTGATAAATAAAATAAAAGCATCACTCGCACAACTTCACCCTCAATTACAGCTAAAACATAAGTAATATTGGTGAAACCAGCTATAAGAGATAAAACCCAAAAATTTCTTGACCAAATAGAAACCTTTTTTTTAGTTGCAAAAAAATAGGAAAATGCAATAACAAGTGTTAATGAAAATACATAAAGACTAGAAAATATCCCAGACACACCCGCTTTTGCCATTAAGCGATAAGGATACCAAATTGTCCCCCAAACAAAGGCACCGAAAAGAAGAGACAGCATGGGAAAATAACTTTTAATTCTCATCCTAAAAGTAAGCTCACATGCTCAATAATTAAATGATCTTTATCATCACTGATGCAATCGAATACTTTTAGATTTTCCATACCTCTCATCCAAGTGATCTGTCTTTTCGCAAATTGGCGTGTTGCAAAAATAATTTGGTCTATACATTCTTTTTTTTCAATTCGCCCATCTAAAAAATCGAATATCTGACGTTAGCCGACCGATCTCATCGAAGGCATAGTACTTTTTAGCTCAGGATATTTTTGGCGCAGTGAAATTACCTCATCAATCAAACCAGCATCAATCATTTCATAAACTCTAGATTCAATTCGCACATGAAGTTCTTTTCTGTTACTTGGTATTAATCCTATTTTATTAATCACAAAAGGAAAATCAGATTTAATATTTGACTTGTGAAAAGAGGATAAAGATTTTCCTGATGAATAAAAAACCTCTAAAGCACGACTGATGCGTTGAGTATCATTAGGATTTATTTTTTGTGCTATTTCTGGATCCACTACTTTCAGCCTCTCATAAAGTTTCAACCAACCTATTTGAGTAGCTTCTAATTCTATATTTTTCCGGATTTCATGATCTGTTGCAGGCATTTGATTTATCCCTTTTTCAAGCCTATTAAAATACATCATGGTACCCCCAACAAGAAGCGGTATATGTTTACGTAATAAAATCTCATTGATTAGCTTCAGAGTATCTTTTGTGAATTTTGCGACTGAATAGGTTTCGAAAGGCTTGATAATATTTATAAGATGATGTGGAGCAATTTCTAAAATATCTTGTGATGGCTTGGCTACACCAATATTCATATCGTTATATATTTGTGCTGAATCAACACTGATAATTTCAAAAGGAAATCTTTTTACAAGCTTAACAGCAAGTTTTGTTTTTCCTGATGCTGTTGGTCCTAATAAAAAGAAAATAGTTGGCTTATCAGTAGCCATAATTTAAAAATTCTTAGTAATATTCGGATTGGAGGATAAATATTTTTTGATGCCAACTAAAATTTTTTTAGCTAAAATTTCCTGGTGCTCATCATTATTTAACATCTTCTCCTCTTTCGGATTACTTATGAAAGCCGTTTCTACCAAAATAGATGGGATATCTGGAGACTTCAACACTGCAAATCCAGCCTGTTCCACATTAGATTTATGTAAGTCATTAATCTCACCTATATGATCCAGAACGTAATTACCAAGCTTAACACTATCATTGATAGTGGCTGATAATGATAGATCAAGTAATGTTTTAGCTAACATTGGGTCCTTGTCATCCAAACTTACACCGCCAATTAAATCTGATTCATTTTCCTTCTTAGCTAAATACCTTGCAAAAGCGGAAGTAGCTCCACTTTCTGACAAAGCAAATACGGAAGAGCCCTTAGCCTCTGAATTAGTGAAAGCATCTGCATGAATTGAAACAAAAATATCAGCTTTCAGTTTTCTAGCCTTAATAACTCGACTATTAAGAGGAACAAAATAATCATCATCACGCGTAAGAACTGCCCTTAATTGTTCATCATGATCAATGTGTTTCTTAAGTTTTCTAGCAATCGACAAAGTAATTTTTTTTTCTAAAGTCCCTGAAGAGCCAATAGCGCCGCTATCTTCGCCACCATGCCCTGCATCGATTGCAATCATAATTTTTTTAATAGTGCTTTTAGTAATTTGCGAAATTGGTGGCATCTCTTGAAATATTTGTTCATTTTTAATTTCCTGGGGAGGTGAAATAATTTCATTTTGATTTACTGTAAGTTCCTTTTTTTCTTTATCCAATATAAGCCCCATTAATTCATCAACTCTTGGGTATACGTCAATGACCAAGCGATGCTTATAGATGCCTACAGGCTTGAGCGAAAAAATACTTATTTTAGATTCAGCCCTTAACTCAATAACAACTCGAGTTACCTGGCTATTAAATTTAGCTACACGAATTTGTTTAATATTAGGATCACTTGATAATATTTTTGTAGTTAAATTCTTTAAATTATCATTAAGATTAATATTATGCAGATCAATCACTAAGCGATCGGGATTTTTTAAAATCATTTGATCATTACTTATGGGCATAGCAGATTCGAGAGTTACTCTTGTATATTCTCTTGCTGGCCATATGCGTGCGGATTCAATTAAGTTTTTCGCGATAATATGACTTGGAAATAGCGCTAATATTAGAATAAAAATATTTTTTAAATAATAGCTTTTAAACATTCAGTTCCTTTAGGTGTGTAACTGATCAAATGCAGATGGCGGCCAAATGGCAAATGACTTAGCTCTACAGAAATATCAGGTTCGGGAAGAATACGCCCTGCTTTTTCTGGCCATTCAATCAAACAAATAGATGTTTTATTAAAGTATTCTCTAAAGCCAGCATCATCCCACTCATGCTCGGCTTTAAATCGAAAAAGATCAAAGTGATGTATTGTAAATTTTTCAAAGCTATAAAGCTCCACAAGAGTATAAGTTGGGCTTTTAACTTTATCTTGATAATCGAATCCCCGAAGGATACCTCTCACAAATGTGGTTTTGCCAGCACCTAATTCACCTTTTAGGTACAAATTCATGCCAGGACTTAACTTGGTCGCCATAAATTCTGCCAGACGAAGTGTTTCACTTTCGTCTTTTAAGTCATAATTAGAGTCAAACAGCATAGTTAGTATTCATACAAAAAATCATTAAAACATGACAGACATTTGGGATCAATTAGCATTAAAAATTAAAAACTGGGGTCAAGAATTTGGTTTTGATCAAATTGGCATTACTGATATAGATTTGAATCATACGAAAGATCACTATCTAGAATGGATTAAGCAAGAGTTCCATGGCGAGATGAATTATATGGTAAAACATGGCTCTCGGCGATACCAGCCTGACGAGTTAGTGCCTCATACAATACGCATTATTACAGCTAGACTTAACTACCTGCCCCACCACCATAATTCCGATGCTATTTTAAAAAATGATAAAAAAGCTTTCATTTCTCGTTATGCATTAGGTCGTGATTACCACAAAGTTATGCGCTCTAAATTAAAAAGGCTTTCAGAAAAAATCAAAAAAGAAGCTCATAAGACTTTGGGTCAATCATTTGAATTTAGATTATTTACAGATAGCGCACCCGTCATGGAGGTTGAACTTGCAGAAAAGTCTGGGCTTGGCTGGCGAGGAAAACATACTTTACTTATCAATAAAGAACATGGCTCATGGTTCTTCCTTGGGGAAATTTATATTAATTTACCCTTGCCTGTGGATAAAAAAGTAGAAAACCATTGCGGCACATGCACAAGTTGCATAGATGTATGTCCCACCAAAGCGATCATAGCGCCCTTCAAGCTCGACGCAAGAAAATGTATCTCTTACCTCACTATTGAGCTTAAGTCCTCTATACCTTTGGAATATCGAAAACAAATTGGCAATCGTGTTTACGGTTGTGATGATTGTCAGTTGCATTGTCCATGGAATAAATTTAGTCAAATTACCAAAGAGGATGACTTTAAGGTAAGACATGGTTTAGATGATATTGAGTTAGTAGAATGTTTTTTATGGACTAAAGCAGAGTTTTTAAACCATATGAAAGGTAGTGCAATTCTTCGTATTGGTTACGATCAATGGTTGAGAAATATTGCAATAGGACTCGGAAACGCCAAAACATCCAAAATCATTGTAAATGCCCTTAAAAGTAGGCTCAACCAAGCTTCCCCGCTTGTGAAAGAGCATATATCTTGGGCTCTGGCACAACATATTTTAATTTAAATTAAGTATGTGTTTGCTATAATGCACAAACACACTGAATTTTTCACTATTAAATCCTTAAATTGAACGTTATACATGTCCCAAATTAATCAATCGTCTATCTGGCAAACACTAAATCAACATAAAAAAGATATCGAACTCATCTCACTTCGAGAGATGTTCAATTCAAACCCCAATCGTTTTGATCAATTTCATATTCAATTTAATGATTTACTTTTTGATTACTCAAAACATCGGATTTCAAAAGAAACAATCAATCTTCTAGTAAGGCTTGCAAAAGAGGCTGATGTTGAAGGTTGGCGAGATCGCATGTTTAAAGGGGAAAAAATTAACTCTACCGAACATCGCTCAGTTCTGCATACCGCGCTCCGCAATCAAAACGATACACCTGTTGTGTCTGATAACGAAAATGTCATGCCTAAAGTTGACAAAGTTCTTAAAAAAATGCGTCGTTTTAGTGAAGAAGTAAGATCTGGCCAGTGGAAAGGGTTTACTGGCAAAGCAATTACAAATATCGTTAATATAGGTATTGGTGGCTCTGATTTGGGCCCTGCTATGGTGTGTCAGGCTCTAAAGACTTATGGCTCGAAGACTATTAGACCTTATTTCGTATCTAACGTGGATGGCGCTGATCTCTCCCAAGCGATAGAAAAATGTGACCCAGAAACAACACTTTTTATTATTGCTTCCAAAACTTTTACTACGCCAGAAACAATGACCAATGCTTTCGCAGCGCGAGATTGGTTTCTCAAAACAGCAAAAGATAGCCAGTATATTAAAAAACATTTTGTTGCATTATCTACTAATCAACATCTTGTATCACGATTTGGTATCGATGTAGAAAATATGTTTGAATTTTGGGACTGGGTAGGCGGTCGCTATTCTCTCTGGTCTGCGATTGGCCTGCCTATCGCCATTTATATCGGCATGGATAGCTTTGAAGAACTTCTTAAGGGTGGATTTGAAATGGATGAACATTTTAAAACAACACCCATCGAACAAAACATCCCAATAATGATGGGATTATTAGGCGTTTGGTATATTAATTTCTTTAATTATACGACACATGCAATCTTAGCTTACGATCAAGGGTTATCGAAGCTAGCGCCTTATCTTCAGCAGGCTGATATGGAAAGTAATGGTAAATTTATCAATAGGAATGGTGAGCGTATTGATTTTCATACGGGCCCGATTATTTGGGGTGAAGTCGGTACAAATGGCCAACATGCTTTCTACCAGCTTCTTCATCAAGGTACTGAAATTGTCCCTGCAGATTTCATCGTTCCAATTAAGTCTCATTACTCTCTCGGGAAGGAGGGTAACGAGCATCATAAAATTTTACTCTCTAACTTTATCGCGCAGACACAATCTCTTATGATGGGAAAAACATATGATGAGGCACGAACTGAAATTGAAAAACAAGGCTATGAAGGAGAGGATATTGAAAGCTTTATTCCTCAGAAGACATTTGAAGGCAATCGGCCTAGCTCATCCATACTTTTTCAGAAATTAACACCAAAAACTCTTGGTCAGATTATTGTAATGTATGAACATAAAATCTTTACCCAGGGAATCATTTGGAATATAAACTCATTTGATCAGTGGGGGGTAGAATATGGCAAACAAATTGCAAAACAAGTTTTACCAAACTTATCTGAAAATAAACTTACCGATAGCTTTGATAGTTCTACAAATGGATTAATTAATTACATTAAAAAAAATTGATAAATTATTGATTTACTTAATAATTAATTTTTGATTTAATATAGCAGTTCGTAAAGATTCATTCATAGAAGATCCTAAACTTGCTCCAAATTTGCGTGCAAAGCGGTCGGCAAAACTTTCGTAGGTGGTAAAATCAACAACACTTTCAGCTTTAATAATTTCACGAGCAACGAAATCATAATTACCAAACCCGTCAGCTAAGCCTATTTTAACAGCAGACTCACCATTCCAAAAAAGACCGCTAAACATTTCTTGAGATTCTTTAAGTCTGCTTCCACGACCCTCTTTAACCACTTCGATAAATTGTTGATGTATTTCATTTAACAAATTTTGGACAAAAGCTTGTTGCTTTATATTAATTGGCGAAAAAGGATCAAGGATAGCTTTGTTTGAACCTGCAGTCATAAGTCGTCTTTCTACACCAACTTTTTTCATAGTTTCTGTAAAGCCGAAACCATCCATTAAGACACCAATTGAGCCTACGATACTAGCTTTATCGACAAAAATTTCATCGGCTGCCACAGCTATATAATAACCTCCAGAGGCACAAATATCCTCAACTACAGCGTAAACAGGTATATGTGGATGTAATTTTTTTTGCCGTTTAATTTCATCATTTATCATTCCTGCTTGAACTGGACTTCCCCCAGGACTGTTAATTTTTAGAATTATTCCCCTTGTACCAGAGCTATCGTAAGCCCTTTCTATGCTCTCAAAAAAGTCTTTGGCATTGACTTCATCTTTCTCTCCTATGACACCACTAATTTCAATCAATGCGGTATGATTGCCCGAGCCACCCTTCTTTTGCATTGCACCAAATGCAAGAAATAAGATTAAAAAGAGATAAAAGAAGGTAATAAATTTAAAAAAAATACTCCAGCGCCTTGCAATTTTTTGTTCGCCTAAAGCTGAAAGAGCAATTTTTTCTAAGGCCTCTCTTTCCCAATGCCCCCCTATTTTTTTTTCTATTTTTTTTCTTATTGCCATTTGCCTTGCTCCATAAATACTTTATTAAATTTCAATCAATAATACATCTTTTAATTCTGTTATATTTAATTTTTGCAATATTTCACCTCGACAAGGGCCTGCAATACATTCTCCAGAAGCTGGGTGATATATGGCTCCATGCGTAGAACAGACAATCCACTGCTTTTCATCATCCATAAATTCATTGGGCTCATAATCTAATTCGATTGGTAAATGCTTACATTGATTAAGGTAAGCATGATACTTGCCTTCAAAAAAAACTACAAATCCTGATTGTGTGTCTGTTTTAATCTCAAGTTCAAATTTAGAGGTTGAACCATCACCTTGAAAATTTTTTTTATCGATTATAATTTTTTTCTTTTCGGTCATAGCAATATGAAATTTACAACTTCTTGAAATGAATCAAAGCAAGCTAAAGGCTTGCAACTCATAAGCAGATCTTTGGGTTGTGCTCCATAAGTTACTGCAATGGTTTGTATCTGCGCATTATTCCCCATTTCAAGATCATAGTAGGTATCTCCTACCATAACTGCTCGATCTGGTGAAGTTTGGGTTTCTTTTAAAATAGTCTCTACCATCTGAGGGTGGGGTTTAGAAAAACATTCATCTACTGTTTTTGTAGATAAAAAAAACTCAATTAATTCAGTATTTTGCATATCAAAATTCAACCCTTTTCTACTTTTTCCTGTTGCGACTGCGAGCTTATAATTATTTTGATAAAGTTTCTCAATACCCTCTTTTACACCATCAAAAAGATAAGAATTACTTGCATGTTTAGAATAGTAAGTACGGTAACCCTCTGCAACTTTCTTCAATAATTCATAAGATAAATAAGGAAATAATTTAAGTAATAATTGGTCTATGCCTAATCCTATGGCTCTTAAAATTAAATCTCTGGGTGGTGCTTTGATACCCATTCCTTTTGCTGCTGAAATAATGCCATCAATAATAATAGCTGTGGAGTCAACTACAGTGCCATCCCAATCCAAAATAACAAGATCAAATCGAGGCGAATTCAAAGGGTTTGTTGGCTTAAAAATATATCAAGATCCGTTGGTAAAGGGGCTATCAACTCCAGAGGCTCGAGAGTTAAGGGATGTTTCATTTTCAAGGATAATGCATGAAGAAACATGCGCTTTAAACCTTTTTTTTGAAGTGCTTTATTTAAAGAAAAATCTCCATATTTGTCATCACCTAATATGGGAAATCCCAGGTGGGCAAGCTGAACTCTCAACTGATGCGTTCTTCCAGTAATAAGCTTAGCCTCAAGGAGAGAGAAAGGTCCTAAAGATTTTTTTAAATAGAAGATACTTTTACTAATTTGATTTTGACTGTCATTTTCATCTTCAGTTACATTGACACGTCTCACACCATCCTTTGAAAAGGCTTTTTTAAGCGTTAATTCAACTATTTTTTTTCGCTCTTTCCACTCACCATCAACCATCATGATATATTTTTTTTCAATGCGGTTGTGACGCATCATATCGTGCATGTTTACAAGGGCCGAGCGCTTTTTTGCAATTAATAAAATACCAGATGTTTCCCGATCAATCCGATGGACAAGCTCCAAAAACTTAGCTTTGGGCCTTATATGACGAATCAGCTCTATGACTCCGAAGTTAAGACCGCTTCCCCCATGAACAGCAAAACCGCTTAGTTTATTAATCGCTAATAGTGCTTCATCTTCATAAAGGACATTTGTCTCTAACCAAGCGGTTTGTTGTTGCTTAGGCGAAATAATATGGGGTACTTCTTGTTCTATAGTAATTGGAGGGATCCTTACTTGATCATCTATTTTTAGACGATAAGAAGTATTGACTCGCTTTTTATTAACCCTCACCTCTCCGCTTCTGAGGATTTTATAAATATGGCTTTTGGGCACATTTTTTAAAACTTTTAAGAGGAAATTATCAATTTTTTGTGCCTCACTTCCTTCATCCACCCGAATAAATGTCACTTTTTCATGAGAAAAAAGATTTTTAGCGTTTGTATTTTGAGCCATATTTTGTTTAATTCGATTTATACCCTATACTACTTGTATTCAGACTCTCTTAATCAATTGAATTTTAGAGATAATTTAAGCTGAATTATACAGTGACAACAAATTACTAAGGTTTTTTCCGCTCGCCTTATTTTAAGTAGCGGCCTTGAAACAAGGTCTAAAAATTTAAAGAATATTTCAGATTTATCGCTCATGAACACAATAAAAATGTACAAATATTTTGCGCAACAACCTCTCAAATAAGTGTTGTGATTAAGAAAATAATTTAAAAACTTTTTGATAAAAAAGTATTAACTCAAGGAATGCTCTCCTCTCCTTAGGTGATATATGTATGTGTGTCTGAATAATTGAAATATATATTCTTTATCTTAAGACCTACTTGTTGGAGTTTTAGATAATGAAACGTATGCTTTTTAATGCAACCCAATCAGAAGAATTGCGTGTTGCAATTGTAGATGGTCAAAAATTAATTGATCTTGATATTGAACGTGGAAGTCGTGCTTTAAAGAAAAGTAATATCTATAAAGGTATTGTCACAAGGGTAGAACCTTCTCTTGAAGCAGCTTTCGTAAACTATGGCACAGAGCGCCATGGATTTCTCCCCTTTAAAGAAATTTCATCCCAATTCTTTAAAGAATCAGCGCAAAATCGTCCGCGAATTCAAGATGTCATTGAAGAGGGTCAAGAAATTATAGTTCAAGTGACAAAAGAAGAGAGAGGCAACAAGGGTGCAGCCCTTTCAAGTTATCTTTCTCTGGCGGGACGATATATCGTATTAATGCCAAATAATCCGGATGGTGGGGGTGTATCAAGACGTGTTGAGGGTGAAGAGCGTAATGAATTCCGTGATCATATTTCAAACTTAAATATCCCCGAAGGCATGAGTATCATCGGCCGAACTGCTGGTGTAGGTGCAACTCCTGAAGAACTTCAATGGGATTTAGATTACCTTAAACAATTATGGACTGCTATTGAAGATGCCTCTAGAGGACAGTCAGGTTCATTCCTCATTTACCAAGAAGGTAATCTGGTAATTAGAGCAATCAGGGACTATTTCCATTCTGAAATAGGTGAAATTCTCATTGATACTCAAGAAATTTATGATCAAGCTTCACAATTTATGAATCATGTCATGCCAAATTATGTCGATCGCATTAAGCTTTATGAGGATGAGGTGACATTATTTTCTAGATTCCAAATTGAACACCAAATTGAATCAGCTTTTTCAAGAGAAGTAAGATTGCCCTCTGGCGGGGCTATTGTGATTGACCATACAGAAGCTCTCGTTTCTATTGATGTTAATTCATCAAGAGCAACCAAGGGAAGCGATATTGAAAATACTGCATTAAATACTAATATCGAAGCTGCTGATGAGATTGCTAAGCAATTAAGACTTCGCGACCTGGGTGGCTTAATAGTGATTGACTTTATTGATATGGAAAGTCAAAAAAATCAACGAGGCGTAGAAAGTCGATTTAAAGAAGCACTTCATCATGATCGTGCCAGAGTTCAAACAGGTAAAATCTCTCGCTTTGGATTACTTGAGTTATCTCGTCAGCGACTTCGTCCAAGTATTGGTGAATCAACTAATAGTATATGTACTAAATGTAATGGCACTGGTTTGATTAGAGATATTCAATCAACAGCATTACATATTCTTCGCATGATTCAAGAAGAAGCTATGAAGGAGCAAAATGCAACCATCTCAGCTCAATTGCCTATTGAAGTAGCCACATTTCTTCTTAATGAAAAGCGATCAGATATTTTTAACCTAGAGCAACGCTTAAAAGTTGAAATTATATTAATTCCTAATAAACATCTTGAGTCTCCAAACTATTCTATTTTAAGTTCAAAACAAGAAGATGCTTCAAGTCAATCCAAGTCGAGCTATCAAATGATGGAGTCACTCACTGAGGGCGATCAAGTTTTAAGTTACAGAGCAGCATCCAATGAAGCAAAACAAGAGCCCCTAGTAAAAGGTATTATGCCTGATATGCCAGCCCCTTCTGGATCAGGAAAACAAAATAAAACATTGTTTAAATTTTTTAAGAATCTAATTACTGGGGATGGTAATACTGAAAATCTTACTGAAAAAAAACCAGAAGTTTCTGAAGCTCCTGAAAATAAGCATCCAAGAGCCAACCAAAACAATCGGGGGCGTAGTAATGGTCGTCAAAAGTTTAAGCATAACAATAATAAACAAATGCCAGGAGAAGTTGAATCTTCTGAATTAGATAAAAATTTATCAACAGAAAAAGTAATGTCTCCAAATATACGCGCAAGTAAAGACAAGAATAAACGAGGTCGAAATAATAAGTATGGTCGCTTCAATAAAGATCGTGGCACTAGATCTACTCAGGAACCAAATAATTTTGAGAAAAAAGCGCTAGCGACCAAAGATGCACCAATTTTAAATAAATCTTTTAGTGAAGTTATTGCTCCTCAAATAACAAAACCAGAAACCAAACCAATTGAAACCTCTAAAAAAACTGTGAAGCCTAGACATAAAATTGAAGATAAGCCTGTAGATCTTAAAGCTATTGGTCTTGAACTAGTAGAAACAAAAACTAAATCAAAACTTAAAAATAAAAATGAGATAGAAGATAAGCATAAAAAAGTAGTACCTAAGAAAACAGCTTCATGGCAAAAAAAAGAAAAAGTTAGGAATGAACCTATCGTAATGATTGAAACTAAGGCTTCAAAAAAAAAGGCCTCTAAATAGATTGTTTAATGAAACTTATAGAGAGCCAACCAAAATAAGCCGTAAAAATAGATTAATGACATAAAGTGCAATAAGAGTAAGTGAGGTAATGTACTCATTCTTATGCGTCATTTCAAAAATCTCGACAGTAAATGCAGAAAGGCCACCTAAAAAGCCTATATATAAAAAACTTTTATGATAGTTTTAAGAAATTCTCGCGATAATATTTTAACTCTTCAATTGAATCATATATATCTGATAAAGCTTCATGCTTACTTGATTTTTTAAATCTCTGATAAAGCTCTGGTCGCCATCGTCGAGAAAGTTCTTTAAAAACACTTACATCTAAATTCCGATAGTGAAAATAGCTTTCTAAATTGGGCATATGTTTTGCCATAAAACGTCTGTCTTGACAAATTGAATTGCCACACATCGGAGATTTATTAGGGGCAATATGTTTTTTTAAAAATTCAATAGTCACTTTTGAAGCATATGCTTCATCAAATAGGGATTGTTTTACTTTTTCAATTAATCCCGATTTTGCGTGAGTGGCCTGATTCCATGCATCCATAGCATTCAATAATTCATCTACCTGATGAATAACAATAACAGGGCCTTCTGCAATAATATTTAGATACTGATCCGTAACTACAGTTGCGATCTCAAGCACTTTATCTCGCTCTGTATCAAGACCACTCATTTCCATATCAAGCCATATTAAATTTTCATCCGAAGAGGTCATCATGATTTCCATTAAAATAGTACTAATTATCTAAAACAATTTACTACATAAGATTGTTTTCATTCAGAATAATAGAATATTAACTTAATTCAGAGACTTTATGGGCGAATTACTTAGTAACACCTTCATTACTTTACTTATCTTAAGCACTGGTATTCATCTTTGGCTTGCGAGAAGACATATCAAATTTATTTCGTTCAATAAAAATAAAGTGCCTGATGCCTTTAAAAAAAATATTAGTCTAAAGGATCATCAAAAAGCTGCAGATTATGCAATTGCAAAAAGTGAGTTAGGCTCAAAAGATAAAATTGTGCAATCTTTTGTTCTCATTCTCCTGACTATAGGAGGATTAATCAGTACAATCTCTCATTTTTTCGATGGAATTTCATTACCTCTTTTAAAAGATATCGTAATAATCCTGAGTGTCATGTTGATCACGAGCCTTTTTGACCTACCTTTTAATTATTATAAAATATTTAGAATTGATGAAAAATTTGGCTTTAACCGAATGACAAAGAAACTATTTTTCTCAGATCTCTTTAGACAGATGATTTTAGGTTTATGTCTTGGCTTGCCTATTTTATTTATTGCACTGTGGTTACTACAAAGTAGTGGGGTATATTGGTGGGTTTATCTATGGGCAGTTTGGAGTTTGTTTAATCTTTTAATTCTTGCTATCTATCCCACCTGGATTGCACCTTTTTTTAATAAATTTTCAGCTTTAAAAGATAAATCCTTAAAAACTAAAATTATTATTCTTTTAAAGAAATGTGGATTTAAATCTCAAGGTTTATTTGTCATGGATGGCTCTACTAGAAGTAACCATGGTAATGCGTATTTCACTGGTTTCGGTAAAAATAAACGCATCGTATTTTTTGATACTCTTTTGAATCGCCTAAATCATAATGAAATAGAAGCTGTTTTAGCCCATGAGCTTGGTCATTTTCATCATAATCACGTTAAAAAAAGAATTGCCATGATGTTCCTTTTGAGTTTTATTGGTCTTGCTGTCTTGGCATACTTAAAAAACCAGTTATGGTTTTATCAGGGTTTAGGAATTACAATACCCTCAGATGGAAGTGCTTTGCTTCTTTTTATGTTAACTGGCCCTACTTTCATTTTTTTCATAAGACCCATCATGGCATTCTATTCACGACAAAATGAATTCGAAGCAGATCGTTATGCAAAAGAACACTCAAGCGCAAAATATCTTAAAAACTCATTAATTAAACTTTATCGGGATAATGCATCGACCTTAACACCTGATCCTTTATATTCAGCATTTTATGATTCTCACCCTCCTGCTCTTCAGCGTATTGCAAAGCTTTAAAGGTTTTAACAATAACCAATGTTAAAATGTCATCCTCCTAGACAATATTATGCTTTATAAATGGACATCACAACACGATTAGAATTCGATGCTGGACATCGAATACCTAACCATAAAAGTAACTGCAAAAATTTACATGGGCATCGTTATGCGATTGAGGTTACTGTCACAGGTCCAATCCATGAAGATAAAAAAAGTTCAGATTTTGGTATGGTGATTGATTTTTCTGATGTAAAACAAATCATAAAGGATTTAGTGGTTGAACCTTGGGATCATGCATTCATCGTCTTCAAGGATGATATAGAAATTGTAAACTTTTTAAGTACTTTACCAAATCATAAAACTGTGATTTTCCCAACTGTACCCACAGCAGAAAATATAGCATCTGAGGCTTATAAAATTTTAAGTAGTGAATTTAATATACGCTTTAATCAGCAGCTAAAAATAAAACAAATTCGTATTTATGAGACACCTAATAGTTGGGCTGATGCCATATAGATAGATTACCAATTAATCTTTTTTTCGCTTTTCATCATATTTAGATAACCCTGGTGGCTTTTCAGTTCTTCATCATTGGCCTTTAAAACAATAAGGTCGGGTGGACGTATGGCATGATTTTTATCTGCAATATCTGATGGTCTTGAGTACTCAAAATTAATCATTAAATCCTCTTGACCACGAGTCATAGCTAGGTATACCTCAGCTAAAAGTTGTGCATCGAGCAAGGCACCATGAAGGCTTCTTTGCGAATTATCTATATTATAGAAACGACATAATGCATCTAAATTATTGCGCTGCCCTGGCCTCATATCTTTTGCCATCTTTAATGTGTCAATAATGTTAGCAACGATACCATCAATGGGGGGTTTTTCCAGTAAACCCAGTTCCATATTAATAAAGCCAATGTCAAATGGCGCATTATGAATAATAAGTGTCGAATCTTTGATGAATTTTACAAAATCTTCTGCAATTTCTGAGAATCTAGGTTTGTCTTGTAAGAAATCAAATGTTATGCCATGAACTTCCTGAGCTGCAGGATCAATTTCTCTATCTGGATTGAGATAAAAATGAAAAGAATTATTTGTAGGACGGCGATTTATAATTTCAATAGCACCAATTTCAATAATTCGATGTCCCTGATTTGCATACAAACCAGTTGTTTCGGTATCTAGAAAAATATAATTCACTATGATTTCCTAAGTTAAGTTATCTAAGCCTTGATTTGCTAGTTGATCTGCCTTTTCATTGCCATCATGACCAGCATGTCCCTTAATCCACAGCCATTCAATTGAATGTTCAGAAGTTAATTCGTCTAGTTTTTGCCATAAATCAATATTCTTGATAATTTTTTTACTGCTATTTTTCCAATGATTATTTTTCCACACATGAATCCATTCTGTAATTCCCCTTTGTACATACCTAGAATCAGTGTAAATTTTGATCTCCGAAGCTTGTTTAATAATTTCAAGCGCCTTAATCACAGCCAATAATTCCATGCGATTATTGGTAGTATTTCTTTCGCCACCACTTATAGATTTCTCATTGATCCCAGAAATTAACAATGCTCCCCAGCCTCCATCACCTGGATTGCCCCTACAGGCTCCATCTGTATACACTATAATTTCAGGTTTCATAATTTAATCTTATGACTTTTAGATTTTTGAGGAGAATATATTGGAGCTTTAATCAATTTTTTTTTCCATAAAGGTCGAATAGGTGTCATACCATACGTCCTCTTTTGTATAACGAGGAAATAAAACCCTCCCAACATAGGCCACCACCTATCACCCAATTTTTCCATCATATGTAATTTTTTTAGCCATATAGTTTGCTGAATTGGGGGAACATAACACCCCATTTTACCTTCAACCATCTCTAAGCCTACGATAGGAAGCCATTCTTTTATTTTAGATAATGTTATAAATTTTGAATTCCATGGATAATTAATATCGAAACTTAAAAATCTTTTTAGCCCCCATAAGCTCTTTGGGTTAAATCCAGTAATAATGAGACATCCTTCAGGCATTAAAACTCGATGAATCTCTTTAAGTAATTGATACGGTTCAGACATTTGCTCTAAAATATGAGGGGCGACAAGTAAATCAACGGAGGCTTCTTCGAAAGGCAATGCTTCATTTGCTGACATTAGATCTGCATGACTTGAATTTAATGAAAACTTATTCTGAATTCGAGAATGATCTAAAAAATCTACATCAAAATTACCCATTTGAATTGCATAATATCCAAATGTATCGATAACTACAGAATTTATATATATATATTCCAACGATAGTAAATACTGACCTAGTGGGCTTTTGAACCATTCATATGCTGAAATTTTAGGCATAAAAAATATCTTATAATTATTAAAAATACTTTACTATGAATACAAATGACAGGCTACAAAGAAAATCAATTACTTTATATCGATCCCATAGAGGCCCTTCAAGATAATTATATTTGGTTAATACATAACGATCAAAATTGCCTTGTTGTTGACCCAGGTGAGGCTAAATGTGTTATCAAAACCTTAGAAAGAAAAAACCTTCATCTAATTGCTATTCTTGTCACACACCATCACGCTGACCATATTGGTGGGATCCCAGAACTCAAAGAAAAGTATCCTCATATTAAGATTTTTGCTCCAGAAAAAGATAAATATGATTTTGTCAATATAGGTTTAAAAAATGGGGATGAAGTTAATATCCCTGAACTTCAAATAAGCTATAAAATAATTGAAATTCCAGGGCATACTAGGGGACATATTGCTTACTACGACTCGAAAAATCTTTTTTGTGGTGATACCCTTTTTGGTTG
>SYKG01000031.1 GCA_005797835.1 Methylotenera sp. | reverse complement strand
GTCAAGGGTAGGGGTATTGATTTAAAAATTTTAAATAATCAAAAATTAAAAATTATGAATCGTGTGGGCGGTGAAAATTTTAAGCCCGATTCAAAAAGGCCTTCTAGAAAATTAAAGCAACTACTTCAAGAATCAAATATCCCCCCTTGGGAACGGGAAAACTTTCCTCTTATTTTTTCAAATGATGACCTAGTATGCGTGCCTAATTTTGGGGTAGACGTGAAATATCAAGTGAAGCCCTATGAAAATGGTTTAGAGGTAATTTGGCTTACATAGTCATTTCATGTAGTTTTTGCACAACATTTAATAGATAAAATTGGGTTTTTTATTGCTTGTAAGTTATTGTTTTGTAATATTCTTTTGTATTAAAAAGGAGGAAGCTTTCTTCGGGAAGTTTTCCTAGTCATTTTAAGCCTTAAGTGATTGTAATTCATGCCCTGTTTCATTAAAGTTTCAGCATCTTCATTATGTGCAGGTGCCTCATGAAACTCACATTACCAGCAATGGTTGCTCTTGGTTTAGCGACCTCATTATCTATCAGTGCTGCTGAAAAATTAACCACCGGCACGATTAATGTTTTCAGTGCAACGCCATTGCCTTCTCTTGGATTACCTTTAAATATCATTCCTGCCAATATTCAAATAGCGACGCCTAAAGCAATCAATGCACAAACTGGCGTGAGCTTAGCGGATTACATGAGCAATAACTTGCAAGGCGTTTCTGTCACAGAAATGGGGGGCAATCCATGGCAACCTGAAATTAATTTTAGAGGCTATTCTGCCTCACCTTTATTAGGCATGCCTCAGGGTATGTCGACTTATGTCGATGGGGTGAGAGTGAATGAACCCTTTGGTGATGTGACACTTTGGGACAAGATTCCTAACTTTGCGATAGGGGGTATGCAACTTGTTCCAGGATCTAACCCAATGTATGGCCTTAATACTCTTGGGGGTGCGATTGCAATTCAAACAAAAAGCGGTCGTCAGGCCCAGGGTGTGGGCATTGAAGCCGAATATGGTTCTTGGAATCGCCAACGTGCGTTGGTGGAATATGGGGGTGTTTCTAAAGATGGATCGGTTGATTTCTACATTGGCCATCAAACCACTAAAGAGGATGGCTGGCGCAATTTTTCTCCCAGCCACTTAAATCAAACGTTTGCTAAAACAGGCTGGCAGAGTGAGAAATCAAAGATTGATTTAAGCTACATCACTACAGATAATAAGCTCAATGGCAATGGCTTCACACCTGAGCATATGTTGTCTGGCGATCGTGATCAGATACACACAAGACCTGACTGGACGAATAATTACTACCATCACCTAGCCCTCAATGGTTCGCATTGGGTCAATACTAATGTTATGTTATCAGGCAATACGTACTATAGAAAATCTAACCGCCATACTAAAAATGGAGACTTATATGAATCCGACATGGCAGATAACTCAAATAATCATGAAATTTATGGCGCTCAGCTCGGTACGTGTCAAGGAAAAGAAGATGATGATTGTGAACTCAAGGGCTCAGTATTAAATACCTCACATACAAAGCAGGATAACTACGGACTTGCGGGACAGATCACCTTTAACCAAGATTTCATGGGGATGAAGAATCAATTTATCGCGGGGACAGGTTTTGACTATAGCCTGATTAGATTTAAACAAAATGAAAAAGTAAATATATCCACTGAAAGCGAATATGAAACTATAGGTATTACGCCTACTGCAACAGTCTTTGATACCTCAAGGGAGCCCATCTTAAGTGGCACAGGTATTTTACCGCAAACGCAAACCACAGGCTTGACTGGTAAACAATGGACGGCAAGCCTCTTTGCAACCGATACACTTTCCTTAAACGACAAGTGGCATTTAAATATGGGTGCTCGTTATAACCACACCAAGGTTGATAATGATGACACCCTGAGAGGAGCTGCAAGCGCTAGAACCCTGACCGCTGTGGATGACTACAAGAGACTCAACCCAACCATTGGTCTTACCCATACGCCAACAGATAAATCATCTATTTTTGGTACCTATAGTGAATCCAGTCGTGCCCCCACGTCGATTGAGTTGGGCTGTTCAAACCCTGATTATGGCTGTCTTCTTCCCTCAGCCATGGCGGATGATCCCCCTTTAAAACAAGTCGTAGCTAAGACCTATGACTTTGGAACGCGTGGCTTGCTTACCGATGAAATCAAGTGGAATGCTTCTATTTATCATGCGATGAATCATCAGGATCTTCAGTTCGTCAGAGCTGGTGATTCTACATCACGAGGTTACTACTCCAATGTGGGTAGAACGCAGAGACAGGGCTTAGACTTAGGATTGAGTGGTCAACATGATCAATTCAAATGGAGCACGAGCTATAGCTATATCCGTGCCACGTTTGACAGTGGTTTTTCTCTGGTCAATAGTGCTAACTCGTCTGCCCCTGACGATGCCCCTAATAAGAATGTCTATAACGTAAGCAAGGGAGATAGAATGCCGAGCATCCCTGAGCACCAGTTCAAGTTAAGGGCGCAATATGATGTGACACCCAAGTGGTCAGTCGGCACAAACTTAGTTTATTTCTCTGATCAGTATGTGATTGGTAATGAAAATAATGAACATCAAGCAAATACTGCAACTTGCTCACCATTAAGAGACAATAAAAGAGCATGCGGCTCAGGGAAGATATCAGATTATACGGTTGTGAATCTTGATTCTCAATATAACTTTGGCGGGGGCTGGAAGGCATTTGCTAAAGCCGTGAACATTTTTGACCACGACTATTACGTGGCAGGTCGCTTAGCTGAGACGATGTTTGACGCGAGTGGATCTTACAATAATGAGATAAAATCGAGGGGCGTTATTCCAGGGGCACCGCGTGCAGCATGGTTTGGTCTTCGTTATGAATTCGGGGGCGCACCAGAGGTTAAATAGTTTTTAAGAGACAATAAAAAAGGGAGCTTAAAAGCTCCTTTTTTTTATGATCAATTTTTTATTTCTGTGTCAGTTTAAGATAGTAATGAATTATTCCCAACAAAGGTAAGCCAAAATTTATGAGCACAAGCTTTTTCATGGAATCAAGTCTAAGAACTGCTATCTCGTGGAGTTTCATGAGAAGGAGTATCCAAGAGAGTATTAGCATAAAAAGAATGATTAGAACGAGAAAGCCGAAATGATCTGTTTTTAAATGAATGATATAAAAGATGAATGAGGCTGCGATATTAAAATTCCAAAGGAGAAAAAGATCGGTGACTCTCTCCATTTCAAGATCAAGGCTGATGATATTTTTTTGTGTATCCTGATTTTTGATCTTATGCTTATTCATCTCATATAAGTCAGCCCCGCATTGATCACAAAAGTTAGCAAAATCTCTTTTGATTTTGTAGTCACATTCATAACAAATCATCATCATTTTATTTAAGGATAAAAAGGGCTATGCTAAATTGCGTTACTCAAAACAATCCATGAATTCATCCTTGAATAATTTGGGAAGTTTTCCTGATATGCTTTTAATAAATGTTTGTCAAAATAGATACTAAGAAGAGAAGGATTCACCTTTGAGTTTAAAGCTTCGTCTTATTTTAATTATCAACGCATTATTGCTTCTGATATTAGCCCTAGGATGTATTTTAGCCATTGATACAGCAAAAAAAAATGTGCGGGCAGAGGTAGCCTCTTCTGAGAAACTCACCCTTTATTTATTTGAAATTGGGGTGTTAAAGAATCCTAAGTATTATGCGATTGAGAGTGAGCGTAAGCCCCTTAATCTAATGAGCTTGGTGCATATGCGACACTTAAAGATTGAATTTTTTAACTTAGAGGGGAAGTTGATAGAAAGTAATATTTCAGAAACCCGAACACAGACGATAGATCAAGCGCCCTCATGGTTTGTGAATTTTATGGGGCTCATATCTGACCCTTGGCAAGCTAAACGCTTACCTGTGGATATACTAGGACAAGCTAAGGGCTCAATTGTGATCACTCCTGACCCTAGTTATGAGTTTGGCGAGATCTGGAATCAATTGAAAGGGATTTTTTATTTGGCAGGAGCCTTTTTTATTTTGACGAATATTTTAGTGGCATGGATTGTATTTCGCGCATTAAGCCCTGTGGAATTTATTTTAAAGTCTTTAACTGAATTGGAGTTAGGTAACTTAAATGCCAAAATGCCCAATCTAAAAACTTCAGAGTTATCAGCAATTAGTAGTAAATTTAATCACATGGTAAAAACCTTGAGATTAAGCATTGAACAAAATCATAAGCTCACACAAAAATTAATCCGTGTACAAGAGGAAGAGAAAAAAAGTTTAGCGCGTGATTTACATGATGAGTTTGCGCAGTCTTTAACAGCTATCAATGCAGATGCCGCTGTCCTAAAAGCTTTAGCTAATAAAGAGTATCCAAAGATTAAGCCATCCGCGCATGCCATATCAGATTTATCCAAGCATCTTATGAATCTCGTGGGAGGTATGCTTAATCGATTAAAGTTGGGTGTATTAAATGAATTGGGTTTAGAAGAGGGATTAATTGATTTAATCAGCACATGGAAATTAAGACACTCTAAAATTAATCTCAACTATGAGATCAATTTAAAAGGGCTACCAAAAACAAATGAGATCATACCCGTTACAACTTATCGCATTATTCAGGAATGTTTAACAAATATTTCAAGGCATGCAAAAGCTAAAAATATAGGGATAAAAATTCAATTTATTAAAAAAAATCCATCATTAAAAATAATTGATATTCATATTAATGATGATGGTGTGGGACTTTCTAAATTGCATCGTGATGGCTTTGGTATCTCTGGTATGCGGGAACGTATTCGTGAGGTCAACGGAAAAATAAAAATTGTCAGTGAACTGAATCAGGGGCTGACGCTTCATATTCAACTTCCTATTAAGAGTGTATAAAAATAAATGGGTAAAAATGTGACTATTGTTTTGGTGGATGATCACGCAGTGGTTAGGGCGGGTGTTAGACGTCTTCTTGAGCAAGAACCCTTATTTGAGGTCATAGGGGAGGCTGAGAGCGGAGAAAAAGCCTACCAATTGTTTGGACAATTAAAGCCTGATGTGATGGTGATGGACTTATCGATGCCCGGTATGGGCGGTTTAGAAGCGATTCGGCGTATTTTAATGCGTCATGAGCGGGCTAAGATTTTAGTTTTGTCAATGCATGAGGATTTGTCGTTCGCCAACCAGGCATTGAAATTGGGTGCTAAGGGCTACCTCCTCAAAAATACTTTGGGCGATGACTTAGTTAAATCAATTCAAGTCGTATCCCAAGGTGAAATTTTCTTAAGTGATGAAATCGCAAAAAAAATGGCGATGCAATCGATCTCGGGTCAGCAGGATCCTATCCATGAACTCTCAGCGCGTGAATTTGAAATTTTTAGATTGTTAGCTGAAGGGTTTGAGATAGATGCGATTGCAGCAACCCTTCATATCAGTTCGAAAACTGTATCGAATTACCAGACAATGATTAAGCAAAAGTTAGATATCAGTACACCTGTGGAACTCATTCGTTACGCCATCAAGACGGGCGTCATTACGAATTAGATTCTTTCGGGAAGAATTCTTAAAGAATTGAGGGAGTTTTAGCATATTCATCTTATAGTGTAAGTTGCTAAAGTGGAGTTGTCTAAACTTTGAGACATCAAGTTGATTGACAAGATAAACACTCGACTCCAGAGTAAAGGGTTTTTTTAAGGGATTCTTTTTAGAATCCTTTTTTTGACCTATATAAATGTGGTACTTTCCTCATGATATGATTTTACCTATGAAGATTGGAACCCCTTTATCGTCCACCGCTACTCGTGTCATGCTTCTTGGTAGTGGGGAGCTTGGCAAAGAAATCATCATTGCCCTGCAGCGTTTAGGTGCGGAAGTGATTGCTGTAGATCGTTATGAAAATGCTCCGGGTCATCAAGTGGCTCATAGATCTCATATCATCGACATGATGAATAGTGATGCACTTCTCAAGATAGTCAAATCAGAGAAACCACATTTTATTATCCCAGAAATTGAAGCGATCAATACTGACGTATTAGCGCAAATTGAAAAGAATGGGGATGCAATTGTAATTCCAACTGTTAAAGCTGTTCAGCTTACAATGAATCGTGAAGGTATTCGTGATCTTGCTGCTAATCAATTAAAAATTCCTACATCGCCATTTGCATTCGCTAAAAGTATAGAGGAGCTTCAAAAGGCGATCGACGCTGGTATTGGTTATCCATGTTTTGTGAAACCTACGATGTCTTCTTCTGGTAAAGGCCAATCAAGAATCACAGAGCCCTCAAAAGTAAAAGATGCATGGGATTATGCAGCCTCAGCTGGACGGGTTAATAAAGGAGTGGTTATTGTTGAAAGTCAGATTGATTTTGATTATGAAATTACTTTACTCACTGTGAGAGCTAAAAATGAAAAAGGTGAAATTGAAACTTATTTTTGCGAACCAATAGGACACAAACAACTTGAGGGTGATTACGTAGAGAGTTGGCAACCTCAACCGATGCATGAAGTGGCAATAAAAAAAGCTCGAGAAATTGCTAAAAAAATTACAGATGCACTTGGTGGGTTAGGCTTATTTGGTGTGGAACTCTTTGTAAAAAATGACCAAGTATGGTTTTCAGAAGTGAGTCCTCGTCCTCATGATACAGGTATGGTCACGATGGCAAGTCAACGTCAGAATGAATTTGAATTGCACGTACGTGCAATTTTAGGATTACCTGTAAATACTTCTTTAACAAGACCTTCTGCGAGTGCCGTGATATATGGTGGACATGACGCAGATAATATTTTTTTTGAAAACATTGATAACGCACTCTTAGTACCTGAATCTGATTTAAGATTATTTGGAAAACCACTATCCTCTAAGTATCGTCGTATGGGGGTTGCATTAGCATCTGCAGATAATGTGGATGAAGCAAGAATTAGAGCAAAAAAAGTTTCATCCCTTATTAAAACCTCAGCTTAATTTTTTGATTTTGAATCAGAAGATCTATATGTTCTGATACTCGAAGTTTTTTTAGCAAAAGTTTTGGGGGCAGATTCTCGTCGATGAACTGATTTTTTGTTAGCAAACTTTTTATCACCAAATGATTTTTGGTCACTATCAGGCCTACTAAAAATAGGTTTCCTGTGTGAAGTTTTCCCAAATAATCTTTTCTCAATCGCTTTTTTTTC
>SYKG01000030.1 GCA_005797835.1 Methylotenera sp. | reverse complement strand
GTCACCCGCTTGTAAGTCTTCAAATTTAATAGTTTCGCCTATCTTGCTTAAGGACCTAGCGCTTGGGGGTAGGCTTAGATTTAAAGCTTGTTCAAAGACATATTTTACAAATTGACTACAATCAAAACCCATTTCTGGTTTCGAGCCGCCTAACTTATATTTAATACCTGTGAGCTGATAAGCTTTATCAATGACATGATTAATCCCTTTTGTCCATTGCTGATCAAATTGGGTTGCGGCCTCTAAAGATGAAACTGTATCTTGAGTGTTTGTATTTATTAAGTCGGGCTCAGCCCAACACAGGTTGGAAAATACGAGTAATAAAAGG
Organism: Methylotenera sp.; assembly: GCA_005797835.1. Classification (GTDB taxonomy): domain Bacteria; phylum Pseudomonadota; class Gammaproteobacteria; order Burkholderiales; family Methylophilaceae; genus Methylopumilus. The sequence continues at coordinate 8,321 of SYKG01000030.1, read as the reverse complement.
ATGAGCTGGGCTTTGAAATTCATAGTTTAAATAAAAGTAAATTAGATTCATTTTAACATTCGTAGGGGTTTTGTGAAATCGGATTTTCATCCGCATGAGATAATCCTACAATCATGAATGAACTATTTATCAAACAATTTTTTAGTGAAAAAGGCGAGCTATCTCAAGTTATTAAGGATTATCGGGTAAGACAGGAGCAGATCGATATCTCCGTTTTAATTGATAAAGCTATAAATTTCAAAAAAAAATTAATTATTGAAGCTGGCACGGGTATTGGTAAAACTTTTGCTTATCTTGTGCCTGCATTTCTCTCAGGTGGAAAAATTATTATTTCTACGGCTACTAAAAATCTTCAAGATCAATTATGCACTAAAGACATTCCCATGATCAGAGACGCCTTGAATGTCCCGATAACTCTGGCGATGCTGAAAGGTAGATCAAATTATCTATGTCATTTACGATTAGAAAATGCCATGATTGAGGGCACCTTTATGGCCAAAGAAGATATCACTTACTTACATCTCGTAGACCAACATGTGAAAAATAGTATAGATGGGGACAGGTCTGAATTAGATTCTATTCCAGAGAGTTCGTCCATATGGCCACAAGTGACATCTACTAAGGAAAATTGTTTGGGGCAAGATTGTGGTTTTTATAAAGAGTGCTTTGTTATGAACGCTAGAAAAAAAGCATTAGCCGCAGATGTAACAATCGTGAATCATCATTTATTCTTTGCTGATCTTAATATGAAAGAAGAGGGTATATCCGAACTTCTTCCAAAAGCTACTACAGTTATATTCGATGAAGCACACCAAATACCAGATATTGCTTCCATTTTCTTTGGAAAAAATATTTCAACTAGCCAGATCAGTGAGATCGTTCAAGATGGCCACCAGATTTATTTGAAATATATGAAAGATGTTTCAGATTTTGAATCAGTTTTAAATAATCTAGAAAAAGCAAATAAAGATTTTAGACTTGTATTTCCAAGAGAGTCTAATCGATATCCCTTTCAAAAGGCGTCTTCTTTTATCAGATTCAATTCTGCATATGAGGACTTAATTGGCAAAGTTAAGAAATTGATTGAATTATTGTTACATCATAAGGATAGGGATACGGAGATTGAAAAATATTTTGTTAGCACTAACGAGATACTCTCCAGTTTTGATGCTTGGTCTCAGGATATAGATAATAATGCAATTAAATGGGTTGAAGTTTATTCTCAATCTGTACAACTCAACAATACACCGTTATCAATCTCGGATATGTTTGCAAAACATATTAATAATGAATCAACTTCATGGATCTTTACATCGGCCACACTGGCTGTAAAAAATAATTTTGATCATTTTAAGAAACAACTAGGTTTGCTGGATGCAGATTCAGTTTCTAAAGAAAGCCCATTTAACTATGCTGAAAAAGCCTTACTCTTTGTCCCTGATAGTATGCCAGATGCTAATCACGAACACTTTAATTTTGCAGTTGTAAATCAAATCTATCCCTTGATTAAAGCGAGTAAAGGTAGAGCATTTATTTTATGTACAACACTCAAATCTATGCGGGAAATATTCACACTCCTTCAGGACAAAATTGAAGTAGATCAATTAGATTTTCCAATTTATCTTCAAGGAGATGGCGCTAGAAATCATCTTTTAAATAAGTTTAGAGAGCACGGTCATGCAATCCTTATAGGCTCATTAAGTTTTTGGGAAGGTGTTGATGTAAAGGGAGATGCTCTGTCGTTGGTGGTAATAGATAAATTACCATTTTTTTCACCAGAAGATCCTGTACTTGCTGCGAGAATTGATAAAATAAACAAAAGTGGAAAAAATGCTTTTATGGAATATCAATTGCCTAATGCAGTGATTACTTTAAAACAAGGTGCTGGGCGATTAATTCGTGATGAGCTTGATAAGGGCGTTCTTGTGATATGTGATACAAGAATTATTGAGAAAGCTTATGGAAAAAGAATGTGGCAAAGTCTGCCCCCCTTTACCCGAACAAGAAATAATCTAGAAGTCATTCAGTTCCTAGAAAAAATTTAATTTATGAAAATCTTGTCATTAGACACCTCGACTGAATACATGTCTTTGGGTTTGGAGATTGATGAAGATTTTTATTCAATCTATATTAAGGCTGGACAGACACATTCAGAAATTATCTTACCAGAAATAAAAAAATTATTAAGCGAACATCAATTAACTACAAAGAATCTTGATGCTATTGCATTCGGCAGAGGACCAGGTTCATTTACAGGAATTAGAATTGCTTGCGGTATCGCTTATGGATTGGGTTATGGCGCATCAATTCCAGTCATTGGTGTGAATAATCTTTTAGCGCTTGCCGAGAGCTCAGGTAAAAATAAAGTGATTAGTGGTATTGATGCCAGAATGGGTGAAATATATTTAAGTGCCTACATAAAAGAGGGTCAAACATTTTCTGGACCAATTTTCGAGGGTGTTTATAAGACCCATGAATTACCCCAACTTAGAGAACCAGGTTGGACATTGATTGGGAATGCAATTGAAAATTACAAAGAAGAAATGAAGAATCATTTTGGTCAGCAGATCGAAGAGGTTATAGAGGCCCCCTATAAAGTGGTTGAATCCATCTCCAAACTTGCTATACCTTTTATTCAAAATCAAATATTTGAGTTGATTTATGCAGAACCTGTTTATTTAAGAAATAAAGTAGCTTTTACCACTGAAGAGCGACAAGCCTTTAATGCAATTTAGTGACTTTGAAGAGAGTGATTTAAGTGACATCGAATTAATTGAAAATGAAGTGCACGCTTATCCCTGGACGCGAGGTAATTTTTTAGATTCTATAAAAGCAAGTCATACATGTTTGATGATGAAGCTTAATGAGGAAATCATAGGGTATGCGGTCATAATGTTTGTATTGGATGAATGTAATCTTCTCAATATATGTATAAAAAAAAGTATGCAAAAAAAAGGCTATGGATCAAGCTTGCTTCGAGAAATAATTCGTCGGGCAGGTTTATCTCATTCGAAAACGATCTATCTTGAAGTGAGATTATCTAATCATACTGCTATTTATTTTTATGACAAACATGGGTTTAATGAAATGAGTATCAGAAAAAATTATTATCGAGCAAAAGGTGGAAGAGAAGACGCAGTTTTAATGGGGCTTGTGATTTGATGGATGCCGACTATAAAAAAAGAATCTTAAAGGAGCTTGAATTATTTCCACTTTGGAAATTAAGGGATCAGCTTAACGCTGAGGCTTTTGTAAAAGTTGACGAAAAACCCATTGAGGCTGATTTATTTTTTTCATTCAGAATCAATTATGAAGATGGATCACTATTGCTTTTGTGTCCAAATTTTCCATCGGGGACTGAAGAGGCTTCCCAAGAGTTATTCTTAAATATTGCAAAATTTGTCTCAATGGCAATAGGAATAAATATATTTCAGAAAAATCATTTATTAAAGCTCACCAAAGATGAATTAAGTGACCTATTTACAAACACTACTCCAAAAAGTGTGTTGGCTTTTGGATTAAATAATCAATTTTTTGAAGAATACAAAACAAAGGATTTAATGAATAATGTAACTATGAATGTTAAGTATTCCCATGATATAAACCATTTGCTTGAAAACCCAAAAGATAAGAAATTAGTTTGGGAAAGTATTTTAGATTTAATTAAAGTTTCTTAAATAAAGAAAGAACATAGATGTTTGCATCAAAATTTTATATTTCAACCTTGAAGGAAGCGCCCTCAGAAGCGGAGCTCGTCAGTCATAAGCTTATGATTCGTGCAGGTTTTATTAAGCGCTTGGGTTCTGGGCTCTATTCTTGGATGCCACTCGGTTTAAAAGTTTTAAGAAAAATTGAAGCGATTATTAGATTTGAAATGAATAAGGCAGGGGCTTTAGAGTTATTAATGCCAGCAATCCAACCAGCTGAACTATGGGAAGAAACGGGTCGATGGACACTCTTTGGGCCACAGATGCTAAAGATCAAAGATCGTCATGACCGAAATTTCTGTTTTGGGCCAACACACGAAGAAGTAATTACAGATATTGCAAGAAAAGAAATTAGCAGTTATAAGCAGCTACCTATAACTTTTTATCAGATCCAAATGAAATTTAGAGATGAGATAAGACCTCGATTCGGGGTGATGCGTGCCCGAGAGTTTCTAATGAAAGATGCCTATTCTTTTCATACATCCAAAACTTCACTGCAAGAAACCTACGAGACCATCTTCCAGGCCTATACCAATATTTTTAATAAGATAGGCCTTCAGTTTAGAGCAGTAAAAGCGGACACAGGTGCTATTGGGGGAGATGGATCCCATGAGTTTCATGTATTGGCTGATTCTGGCGAGGATACGATTGTATATAGCTCAATGTCTGACTATGCAGCTAATATTGAATTGGCAGAAGCTATTTTTCTAGATAACAAAAGACTAGATGCAAAAGAATCGATGATTAAATTTGATACACCGATTCAAAAGACATGTGAAGAAGTAGCTAAATTGATGGGTGTGTCTATTCAAAAAACAATCAAAACCATAGCCCTCGTCAATCAAGCAAAAGAAGTGAATGAATTTTTCTTAGTCCTTCTTCGAGGTGACCATGAGCTTAATGAGCTTAAGTTATCTAAGGTTAATGGGTTCGAAAATTTTAGATTTGCATCGGAAGAGGAGGTGAAAAAGCATCTTGAATGCTCTCCTGGATTCATAGGGCCAGTGGGAGTTAAATCTTCCGTAAAAATTCTGGCAGATAAGTCAGTCAGTATTTTGTCTGATTTTATTTGTGGCGCTAATGAACCCAAGTCTCATCTCAGAGGGGTTAATTTTGTTCGAGATCTCGCAGAGCCAATTCTTTATGCTGATTTGAGAAGAGTGGTTGCAGGCGATATGAGTCCAGATAAGAAGGGAACGCTTCAGATTTGCAGGGGGATTGAAGTGGGTCATATTTTTCAGTTAGGTAATAAGTACTCTAAAGCAATGAAGTCAGAGTTCTTAGACGAAAATGGGCAAGTCCAAATTTTGGAGATGGGTTGTTATGGTATTGGAGTGTCGCGCATTGTAGCTGCTTCCATTGAGCAGTCTCACGATGATAAAGGCATTATATTTCCCATTAATATTGCTCCTTTTGAGGTAGTCATTGTTCCGATAGGTTATGACAAAAGCAGTGAAGTCAAAGCTTCAGCCCATAAAACTTATAATGCCCTTAAAGATATGGGCGTGGACGTTTTACTCGACGATAGGGGCGAACGCCCAGGGGTTATCTTTTCTGAGATGGAATTGATAGGTATTCCTTACAGAATCGTCATTGGTGATCGCAATTTAAAAGAAGGTAAAGTTGAGTTCCAAGGTCGATTAGATCAAGAATCTAAATTAATTGATGAAAATTATATAGTTAAAGAAATTAAATCTTTATTAGCTCTCTAAAGTAATTAGTACAACTTACCTAAGTACATGATTTAATTATATTATTTTTTGTAAAATTTGTTTCAAAATAATTACAATTATTATGGTGTATTTATTAAAAAAAAGGTTTATTATGCGGCAAGTGGTTAGTAATCGATGGCCTGGAAAGCTTGTGCTAATTGATAACTAAGTGCTCAAGTACTATAGCCCTTTGATGTAAATATAAAGTCAACTAACTTAGGAGATATTATGTCGAAATCATTAGCATTAGCAATCAGTGTTGGTGTAGTAGCAGGTCTTTGGACTTTCCTCTCAGGTGGTTACCTCAGTTTTGCAAATGTCTGGGTTGGTTTTCTAGCTTGGGCTGCTTCTGGCCTAGTTGGCAAATCAGACGCAATGCAAACAACAGTTATCGGAATGACGTTCGGCGCAATCATTGCATCAGTTGCTGTGTTTTTAGGTAGTATGGAATTACCTATAGTAGGCGCAAACGGTGCAGTAGGTGTTGCTATAGCAGCACTCATTCTTGTGTTGGTTGCTGATAGGGTATCTCAAGTCTCCAACGTTGGCGTGAATGTTTTAGGTTTTGCGTCAGCTTTTTCACTATCACCTAACGTTTCAAACATAACTAATATGGGTATAAGTAATCCAGTAGTTATTGTGTTAGCTTCAAGTATCTTGGGCGTAGTTGCAGGCATTTTAGCAGGACGACTTGCAGCTTCAATTAAATAATAGTTTTATGAAAAAATGCACCCCAAGGGGTGCATTTTTTATTTGGATTTGCTAGAAATTTTAAATCCGTAATAGGTTCCGAATTCACCTTCAGATTCATTATATACAAAGAATAAATTATTTGTATAACCAAGACCGTTATAGTGATTTTGTGCTCTTAGTTTTATGTCTTTTGGTAAAGAAGATTTGCCAACATAGCCTCCTTTGGCATCAAAGACTAATACTGCTTTATGGTCGACATCAAGAATAGCTAAATCTTCCCCATCAATACCTGTTATCGCAATAAAGTTATCACTTAAGTCGTCAAATACAACGCCTGCTGTTTTTAGATCTAGATTAATTTCTCCCACTTTATCGCCATCCTTTGCATCAACAATGATGACTCTGCCACTTCTTTTTTGCTTCGCAAAATATTGATTTTTTTTAGAATCGAATGAAGGCATCGTAGCTGAATCACCAAACGCGGGATTAAAGCCTGAGACCTCATCATAGCTCCCTTTTAAGTTGCCCTGTGGGTCAAGATCAAGAGAAAATATACCAGTGTTAGGAGCAAAGCCAGCTTCGCTAGATATGTTATAGGTTATGGTTGTGAGTTTATAAGTTAGTTCATTATAAAAGATGGAGCGATTATCAAATCCTGCTTGTGTTGAAGATAAGTAATTTCCAGATTGATCATAAGTATGAATAAGTGATTTAGAGATGGGCGCCTCAGTTTCAGAGCCCATAGGCGCTAGGCCACCATCGGCAATGTAATATTTTTTTTCTCCCGGGATAAAAGCTACCGTCATAGGGCGGGTAGTGGGTTTTTTAGCAAGTGTAATTTTAACTTCGAATTTTGCTTCAGGAAGTACATCTGCATAAATCGAATTATTAAATATTAAAAAACAAAGTACAGCAATAGTCTTCATAGGTTTATCTTTTAAGGTTGAAATTAATTAAGATCGCTCAATAAATGTAGCATCGCCATAACTAAAAAACCGATATTCATGCTTAATCGCATGCTGATATAGTTTCTTCATAGTATCACTTCCACTAAAGGCTGATACTAAAATAAATAGAGTACTTTTGGGTAAATGGAAATTGGTGAGTAATGCATCTACAATCTTAAATGTGTAACCTGGTTTAATAAATATAGAAGTTTCTTTAAATCCAGGCTGAATAGTTTCTTCAGAAAATACACTTTCAAGAGCTCTTAAGACAGTAGTACCGATTGCAATAATTCTGCCATTGTTCGATTTGGCATGATGAATCAATTGAATAGTCTTCTCAGGCACATTGAAAGATTCGCTATGCATTTGATGGTGATCGAGATCATTTTCTCTTACAGGTTGAAAAGTACCAGCGCCTACATGAAGTGTTAAAAAAGTATATTTAATCTTTTTATTTTCTAAGGCTTCAAAGATTGCGTCAGTAAAATGCAGCCCAGCTGTCGGGGCTGCCGCAGCCCCTAATTCTTTTGCATAGATCGTTTGATATCGTTTTTCATCAGATAGGTTTGCAACTCTATCAATATAAGGTGGTAAAGGAATGTGCCCATGCAGCTCCAGTATGTCAAAACTAGAAAAGCTTGAATTGAATTCAATATAAAAAAGATCATGATCTTTTTTTATGACATTGATCATGACATCTTTATTAATCTTGAAAATAGTACCATCTAATATTTTTTTTGACGTTTTTATATGTGCGAGTGCATACCGATCATCTATGATGCGCTCTATCATGATTTCAGCTTTACCACCTGTGATTCTTGAACCAAATAATCTTGCTTTAATGACGCGCGTATCATTAAAAATTAAAAGATCATTGGGGTGAATGAGATGAACAAAATCTACAAACTTCTGATCACTGAATGATTTTGTATTTTTATCTAATACAAGAAGACGGCTCGCATCTCTTTTTTTCAGTGGGTTTTGTGCAATAAGCTGCTTAGGCAGATCAAAATTAAATTCTTCAATTAACATATCAGATTTATGCGCTTAATATTTTATGAGGAATCTTTGAAGTGCTCTGATATTAAGATTATTTAATATAATTTAAAATAATTTTAACTAAAATTGCAAGCGTTATTAAGAAAAAGAATAGCTACAAAAAATCCTATGATTAGAAAAAATTTTATCCCATGTTTTTCGATAAAAGCATCATCCTGAGAAAATTTTTTATCATTTTGAACGCCGAAAAATGCAGATAGGAT
>SYKG01000029.1 GCA_005797835.1 Methylotenera sp. | reverse complement strand
GTGTGGTCCTTGCAAAATGATCGCACCTATTCTTGACGAAATTTGTAAAGACTACGACGGCAAGTTAAAGATTGCCAAACTAAACATTGATGAGAATGCTCAAACCCCAGCTAAGTACGGTATCAGAGGTATCCCTACTTTAATGATTTTTAAAAATGGCAATGTCGAAGCAACTAAAGTCGGCGCTTTATCAAAATCCCAACTAACTGCATTTATTGATAGTAATATTTAAATTTATCACCCCTCCTTATAACTTCTCAACGTAAGACTAATTGGACCCCCCTTAAATATGTATTTATCTGAATTAAAACACCTACCCATTGCGCAACTTGTAGAAATGGCTCTCACAGACGAAATTGAAAATGCTAGCCGCATGAGAAAGCAAGATCTCATCTTCGCAATCTTAAAAAATAAGGCAAAGAAAGGGGATAGCATATTTGGCGACGGGACCTTAGAAGTTCTTCAAGATGGCTTTGGATTTTTAAGATCGCCAGATACTTCATATTTAGCAGGTCCAGACGATATTTACGTTTCACCTTCCCAAATTCGCCGTTTCAATCTGCATACGGGAGATACGATTCAAGGTGAAATCAGAACACCAAAAGATGGTGAACGATACTTCGCTCTTGTCAAAGTCGATCAAGTCAACAATGAAGCTCCTGAAAATACAAAAAACAAAATTCTTTTTGAAAATTTGACCCCTCTATTTCCAACTATTCCGCTTATATTGGAACGTGATATCAATGGGGAAGAAAATATTACTAGTCGTGTAATTGATATGATTGCTCCCATTGGTAAAGGTCAACGTGGTTTGATTGTAGCAAGTCCTAAAAGTGGTAAAACTGTCATGATGCAAAATATTGCACATGCGATCACAGCTAATCATCCTGATGTTGCTTTAATTGTACTTCTTATTGATGAGAGACCTGAAGAAGTTACTGAAATGACAAGATCCGTTAAGGGAGAAGTGGTTGCGTCTACATTTGACGAGCCTGCAACTCGGCATGTACAAGTTGCTGAAATGGTGCTTGAAAAAGCTAAACGTCTTGTAGAGCACAAAAAAGATGTAGTAATTCTCTTAGATTCTATTACAAGATTAGCCAGAGCTTACAACACAGTTATTCCATCATCCGGTAAAGTACTTACTGGTGGTGTTGATGCCAATGCACTTCAAAAACCAAAACGTTTCTTTGGTGCAGCTCGCAATATTGAAGAAGGTGGCTCACTGACCATCCTTGCAACAGCTTTAATTGAGACCGGCTCTCGGATGGATGATGTGATTTATGAAGAATTCAAGGGAACCGGCAATATGGAAGTTCACCTGGACCGAAAAATGGCTGAAAAACGACTCTACCCTGCAATTAATGTTAATAAATCAGGTACGCGTAAAGAAGAGCTTCTTATTCCTAAAGATATCCTTCAAAAAATCTGGGTACTCAGAAAACTTTTACATCCCATGGATGACTTGGAAGCCATGGAATTCTTATTGGACAAGATTAAAGCTACTAAAAATAATAATGACTTTTTTGATAGTATGCGAAGAGGGTAGAGCTTAAAATTGATTGATTTTTGGTCCTCAATCATTGATAATGCGCATCTAATGAATTAAAGTTGGAAAAATGATGAAATCCTCTATTCACCCAAATTACACTGAAATTAATATCACATGTAGCTGTGGGAATAAATTCAAGACACGTTCAACAATCGGAAAAGATATGAACATTGAGGTATGCTCTCAATGTCATCCTTTTTATACTGGCAAACAAAAAATTTTAGATACTGCGGGCCGTGTTGAGAAATTCAAGCAAAAATATGGTATGTAAAGATTACTCTTATTATCAAAAGGCAGCATAGGCTGCCTTTTTTTTTAAATATGCGATTTCAGCTTGAGCACGATTGGCAAAATAATATGGCTACCCCAAGAAGTAAATTGGGAGAGCGAGCCAAAATTCATTCTTTTATCGTTTTATGTATCATTTGGGTATTCGCAGGACTCTTTGGTCATGCCCCATGGAAAGGCTATGAAACCCAAAGTATTGGTGCCATTCATGCTGTATTAAATGGCCATCTATTAGCACCTCTCGCTGCGAGCGAGGATGCACTCTCCAATCCACCTCTTTATTATTGGGTAGGGGCAATCTTTAGCAAATTTCTTACACCCTTACTATCACTTCATGACGCCAGTCGGCTCATTAATGCCTTATGGATGGGACTTACTATTCTGTTTATAGGTATGGCAAATCGCGAATTATGGGGTATTGGCTTTGGAAGACAAGCAGCGCTTATTTTTATAGGCTCAGTAGGTTTAATCTTTAATGCGCATACATTAATGCCGGGTATTGCAGTATTAACGGCACTGACTATGGGCTTTTATGGTTTGGCTCTCTCTAAAAGACGCCCATTTAGATCAGCATTTCTTTTAGGTTTTGCTTTAGGGGTGAGCTTTTTATCAGGTGGCATCATGCCACTTCTTATCCTCTCACTCTCTGCCCTCCTTCTGCCTGCATCTTTTAAAATCTGGCGAACACGTCGTTATGGGCTAGTTTTGGGCTTAAGTTTTCTTGTTAGTTTACCTTTTTTAATTTTATGGCCAATACTTTTATGGTGGTATCAACATGAAATATTTATGAAATGGATTTATAACTTCCATATATTTCAAACACAAAATTATATTTTTTACATTAAGAATCTTTCTTGGTTTGCTTGGCCAGCCCTGCCATTATCAGCTTGGGGCTTGTGGAAATTTAGAGATAAAATATGGTCCCAAGCCAAATTTCAATTACCTATTATTTTTTTCATTTCCACACTTGTGCTCACAGCCTCCTATTCTGATACCAATCAAGTTTTCTTAATGCCGTTTCTAATTCCGTTATCAACGATAGCAGCAGTTAGTATCGAGACTTTAAAAAGAGGTGCTGCAAGTGCACTCAATTGGTTCGGCATTATTTTATTTTCAACGCTTGTTTTTCTTATCTGGCTCGGTTGGAATGCCATGCTTACAGGTTTCCCAGAAAAAACTTATGCGCGAATGCAATTTTTAGCGCAAACCAACGAATCCTATTTCAATATTTTTGTTTTAATCATTGCAATACTTCTGACACTAGTTTGGATTTTTTCTATGATGAAAATAAGAATTACTAATCGCTCATGCACCACGAATTGGTCCATTGGCCTCACTGTGAGTTGGGCACTTCTTATGACTTTGTGGCTTCCATGGATTAATCACAAGAAAGACTTTAGTCCACTTTTTCTGTCTATGGGTAAGGTAATGCAAAATAAAACCTGTCTCGCGACACATAATATCAATAACGCACAGATTGATTTAATTAATTATTACTTAAATATAAAAGCAACTCGAGAGAGTGAGCAAGGCAATTGTAGTTTCTTGCTTATTTATCAATTACACAAAAAAGATCTTCCGGCGATCAGTGAAAATTGGAAACTGGTATGGAATGGAAAACAACCGGGTGACAAAAATAGTTACAAACTATTCTATAAAGAATAAATACTCAAAGATGTTCTTTAATAGCATCCATCACAATCACTTCTAAACCCTTACCCGCATCTTTTATAATGTGTTCTTTAATTTGGTTTCGCATAGACAGAGCCCACCTCATACTCACCATGATCTTGTTCAAAGTCATATAGAAATTCTTTCTTCATATAACATTGAATTGGCGGTAAATTGTGGGCTAGGAATACTATTATATTTTTTTATTTAATTTAATAGTTAATAAATTTTTTATTTCTTAAATTTTTCAGCTTCTTCTGATCCACCAGTTGCATTACCCTTTGAATAGCTATGAGCACCAACACCTGCTAGATTTCCATCTTTGATAATTAAATATTCGTTACGTATTGGTCTACCTTCAAACCAACATTCAAGTACTTCACGCACACCAGCTGCATATCTTGTTTGTGCAGATAGGCTCGTGCCACTGATATGTGGCGTCATACCATGCCATGGCATAGTTCTCCACGGATGGTCTTGCGGAGCAGGTTGTGGAAACCAAACATCTCCAGCATAACCAGATAATTGTCCTGATTCTAATGCTCTAGCTATGGCATCTCTATCACAGATTTTACCACGAGCAGTGTTAACGATATAAGCACCCTTTTTCATCTTAGCAATCATAGCATCATTAAATAGGTGTTCAGTTTCTGGATGTAAAGGACAATTGATTGTCACGACATCACAGACTTTTATCATATCTTCTACAGTAGGATGCCAAGTGAGATTAAATTCTTTCTCAACAGATTCTGATAAACGATGGCGGTCAAAATAATGTAGATGCACATCAAATGGTTTTAATAATTTAAGTACGCGCAGACCAATTCTTCCTGCAGCCACAGTGCCAACATGCATGCCTTCGATATCATAACTGCGACTTACGCAATCAGCAATGTTCCAACCTCCAGCAACTACTTGTTGATAGCTAGGAATATAGTTTCTAACAAGACTAAGCATCTGCATAACCACATGCTCTGCTACGGAATTTGAATTACAGTAGGTAATTTCAGTCACAGTAATATTTCTTTCCATCGCGGCTTGTAAGTCAACGTGGTCACTACCAATACCTGCTGTTAGTGCCATTTTAAGTTTTGGTGCTTTTGCGATACGCTCTGCTGTTAGATAAGCAGGCCAAAATGGTTGGCTGATCACGATCTCAGCATCATGTAAATGCCGTTCAAATTCTGAATCAGGTCCGTCTTTATCAGATGTTACTACGAATTCATGACCAAGATCTTCTAAAAACTTTCTTAAACCTAACCCACCAGTGACGCTACCTAATAAATGACCTGGGGTAAAGTCAATATTATTTGGTGTTGGTAATGTTTGCCCATCTGGATACTTTGAAATGGTTGGAATATCATTCCTAGGATAACTAGTAGGATATCCACTAGTTGGATCATCATATAAAACGCAAAGCACTTTGGCCATAATATTTTCCTTAATAAAATGTTATTTAGTACTGTCTAACTCTTAATTGTTATGTTTGTCTACGAAGTTTAGTTGAGGCAAATCAATCTGTCTTTGATGTCTGTATTATATCTATGTTTCTTCTTAATATGTTAAAAAAAGTGATGAGAGGTCACGATACCATAGGCTTCAGTACCTGATAAACTTAAAGCCCCAACTATGTCAGAATATGTCATTTCTGGAATATATCCTAAATCATCGTGAATCACATTTAGGATAGGTAATAAAGCCCCTAGCATATTCGATACTTCAAAATATGCTGATCAATGATCTTGGGGACTTAAAATAAAACCTGCCAATGGTATCTCTGTATATCTCTATCTTGCTTTTTAAGTAATTCGGATTATTATAATTAGGTCAGCCCCCTAATAATTAATTTCTAAGTTCGAAAGGTCGCTATGGAAATACAACCTCATAAAGAAAGTACCTATTTTCATGGTGGCTGTCCTCATGACTGCCCTGATACCTGTTCAATGGTTTATGAAGTTCGTGATAATAAACTCATCAGCGTAAAGGGTAATAAGGAGCATCCAATGACGCGTGGCGGGTTGTGTGTCAAATTACAAGATTACGAAAAACGTCACTATCATCCTGACAGGCTTCTTTATCCCATGAAACGCATTGGGCCAAAAGGAGCGAAACAATTTCAAAGAATTTCTTGGGATGAAGCCCTCGATACCATTGTTAATAAGTGGAAGAGCATAATTAAAGAATTTGGTTCAGAAGCCATTATGCCCAATAGCTACTTGGGTAATCAGGGATTAGTGCATGGTATGAATGGCGGAGACTCTTTCTTTGCAAGATTGGGTGCAACTGTTACTGAAAGGACATTTTGTGGGGAAGGGTCAGCCACAGCTTGGCTTTTAACCATTGGACCCACAGCTGGTGTCGATCCTGAGAGTTTTATTCACTCGAAGTTTATTATTATCTGGGCTTGTAACTCAGTCAGCACCAATCTTCATCATTGGCACATTGTCAAAGAAGCACAAAAAAAAGGTGCAAAAGTTGTTGTCATTGACGCTTACGCTTCCAAAACTGCTAAAGAAGCAGATTGGCATGTTTGCCCTAAACCAGGAACTGATGGTGCCTTAGCGATGGCAATGATGCATGTCATTATTGAAGAAAATTTAGTTGATCAAGATTATGTCGATAAATATACAGTAGGATTTCCTGAATTAGCAGCGCTAGCAAAAAAAAGAACTCCAGAGTGGGCTGAAGAAATCACAGGTGTATCAGCAAATGATATCCGTCAACTTGCAAGAGAATATGCAACAACACACCCTTCTGCTATAAGAATCGGTGTAGCCCTAGAAAAAAGCTGGGGAGGAGGTCAAGCCATTAGAGCGGTTACAAGTCTTCCAGCATTAACTGGTGCTTGGCGACATGTAGGCGGTGGAATCCTTCAATTTCCTGTATGGGAACAACCCTATAAATTTGATGTAATTTGTAGACCTGACTTAATCCCTGAAGGAACTCAAGTGGTTAATAACCTTCAATTAGGACGAGTTTTAACAGGTGAACATAAGCTGAAAGTTCCGATTAAATCGATGATGTGTTGGAATACGAATCCTGTGACCCAAGCAACTGAGAGTGAAAAAATATTAGAGGGCTTAAAGCGTGAGGATCTATTTCTAGTATCTGCCGAGCATTTTATTTCTGACACTGCAGCCTTTGCCGATATTCTCCTCCCTGCATCTATGGGTGCCGAGCAAGAAGATATTATTTTATCTTGGGGGCATTTATATCTTACCTACAATACAAAATGTATAGATTCACCAGGTGAGGCCATCCCTAATTATGAGATTTTTAGACGTTTGGCGCAAAGATTGGGTTTTGAAGAAGAGTGTTTTAAATGGTCTGACACTCAATGTCTAGAACATTATGTTGATTGGAATTCCCCCGCTTGTAAGGGTATCGATTTAGCCTATTTAAAAAAACATGGGTATGCAAGAATTAATGTGGGTACAAAAGACAATCGAGCCCCACATAAAGAAGGTAAGTTTCCAACACCTTCTGGTAAATGTGAATTCAGGTTAGTAGGAGCAAAAAACTTTGTCGCTGGTCCCTTTAGGCAAATGTATGATGCCTTCCAACCAGGACAAGATATTCCAGAGCTTCCAGACTATGTGCCATCAAGAGAAACTGTTTCAGCTAATCCAGCATTAGCTAAAAAATATCCTTTAAATATTTTAGCCCCTAAGAGTCATGGCTTTATTAATTCTAGTTATGCCAATATCGAAAATAAACTCAAAGCTCAAGGTGAACAATTTGTGATGATTCATCCATTGGATGCTGAAGAGCGAGGAATTAAAGAGGGCGATCGCGCAAAAGTTTTCAATGACCGAGGTTTCTTTGAAGCAGTATCGAAATTAACAACAGATGTTAATAAAGGTATTGTCGTAGCAACTTTGGGTTATTGGAGACAACATAATAATGGAGTCGTGAACTCAATCAGCTCTAATGCTTTTGGTGACATGGGTAATTCACCAACATCTCATGATTGTCTTGTTGAAGTTCAGCTTGCTTAATTGAATTTCCTTTGCAAAATCAATTCCCTCAAAGACTCATTGATCAATTTGATAGAAAGATAAATTATCTTCGTCTGTCAATCACGGATCGCTGTGATTTTCGATGCGTCTATTGCATGAGTGAGAATAT
>SYKG01000028.1 GCA_005797835.1 Methylotenera sp. | reverse complement strand
TAAGCTTGCGGTTAAGTTTGTTTTAGGGGTTAAAGCGTGATTCACTTTCACACCCATTACGGCCGATGTCGAGCGATCACTTAATTTGGCATAGGTTAAGGGTGCCGTCACAGCAGCAGTGGTCTCTTCTTTATAACCATCTTGTTTGATACGGGTATAACGAAGGGCAAAGTAAGGTCTCACTATGGTTGAATCTTGATAGTTAAAGGCATAACTTAATTCACCGACATAGCTTTGCGTATTAAGATCTGTTCGACCGCGACCGGCTTCACTGGTGCCGACCACTGCCCTTAAAGTTGTGACATCTTTATCCAAATAAGCATTGGCTAATTTCATTTGTAAACCTAAACCATCGGCTTGATGATTCCATACCGCAAAAGCACCTGCCATGGGATTTTTGTTCGACATATCCACCCCTGTGGGCATATGGTGATTCACACTTTGATCTAAGAACCCACCGATACGGATATGTGGGGATAGCTTATGACCTAAGACCACCACGGCAGCAGAATGATGTGAGCTTGGATTATCAATGGTGGTGACACGACCCCCTGCTGAAATACACATATTATTCTTATCAAAGAGATTACAGTCATAGGTATTCATATTGGCGTAATTACTTGCCATGAGGGAATAGTTGTATGGAGTTCTATGTCTCAACGCCAAGGTAGCAAGTGATGTTTGAGTGTTGGCGGCGGAGGGGCCGCTTGATGCACTCTCAGCGGCTGCACTCACAGCGGCTGATATAGAGGTTCTGAGCGAGTCTGCGCTCCCTGCAAAAAGGTATGAATATTTAAATGTTTTAGATGCGCCTGTGGCTATAGAGCCAAAGTTAGCAGCTAATCCAATTACATAGTCTCCAGTCCCAGCATTTGTTCCCGTTAAATATTTATCGGGATCCCCGTCGTTTGGCCATGCGTCTGAAACACCCGTATTATGCGTTTCCGCACTGTCACTATAGAGACACGATTTATAAGTAGTTCTCACAGGCCCTGCAGCACATACGATATCTGTCGCGGGATAGCTATCTAATCCTCTTACATTAATAGTGTTGTAGGTACCACTAGGGTGATCTATATCACTTTCTAAAACTCTTGCGAATTTGACGCCAATTAAATCACTTAAAGCAGTAATGGTCGTGGTGATGTTTAAATTTTGTCCTGAAGACGTTAATGTATACCTGTGTGTAATGTCGAAAATACCAGCTTTTGTCCCACTCCAGGTTAAATCTAGAGCAGAAGTGGTGCTCGCATTCGTATAACCAGAACCAACCATTTGAGAAGTTAAAAGACTATTATTGTTATGTAAAAGAGTAGACCCATATTCTACGGCGAAACCCTCAAAAGGCGTCGCTTGGTTTATATAGTCTGCAGAACTACTGAAAGTTCTCAATCCGTCAGGATTATGCTGCAAACCAGGATTGCTCGTTGAATTACCAAGTGTGCCATCCTTATTTAAGGTAAAATAAAGGTAGTCAGTTGTAACGATGTATCCACCATTCGCTGTCGTGGGATTAACTGTGACTGATACATCGCCTGCAAAAGCGACCGAGATCTGCGATAAAAAAATTGAACATCGAAGGACATTATTTTTCGTCACAAGAATATTTTACATAGATTTCACAAACTTTCAAACCTAAAAAGCTTTTTCGATGGTATTCACAAATTCCCTCAGTCTCGATCATCTTTTTATGTAAATGAGTTGCATAGCCTTTATGCTGCTTAAATTGATACACTGGATACACTTTATCAATCTCAATCATTTTTAAATCACGTTCAGTCTTTGCAATAATAGAAGCGGCAGATATTTCTGCAATTTTATCATCCCCTTTCACTATGGCCTGACAGGGATAATCTATTTGAGGGCAAAATAACCCATCGACCAGAACTTTGATTGAGGCGAAGCCGTTTAAACCTTCAATGGCTCTTCTCATAGCTAATAATGTTGCCTGATGGATATTAAGCTCATCGATTTCTGATGCGCTACATATACCTAAAGACCAAGCTAACGCATTTTTCTTTATATGTGCTGCAAGAAAATATCTTTTAGATTCGGATAGTTTTTTAGAGTCACGCAAACCTTCAGTGTCGAAATCAGGGCCCAAAATAACTGCAGCGGCATACACTGGGCCTGCTAAAGGCCCTCTTCCAGCTTCATCTACACCACAAATTAGATTTTCACTCATTTACTTAATGAATTTTAAAATAATTTTATTCAAGCGATAAGATGTATTTTGTTTTAGTTGATGATGTATTTTTGTAAATTGAATAAAAAGATTTTTTCTGTAGGGTGCATCTTTCAAAATTTCGATAGCTTTTAGAGTAATATTTCCTGATGTAGCTTCATTTTGCAAAAGCTCGGGCACAAAAAATTTGTTAAGAAGTATGTTTGGAAGGCTTACATAAGGCAAATAACGCATGCGCTTCAGAATTTGCCAGCTGATCGATGACATTTTATAAATCACAATCATGGGCTTTTTATATAGCGCTGTTTCAAGCGTTGCAGTGCCTGATGCCACTATCACAAGATCTGCCGCATTGATTGCATCTGAGGCATGGCCAATCAGAAGCTGGATATCTAATTGTGCCTGTGCATTTTTAAATAATGTTCTCGAAAAAATATCATATGTCTCTCGGGTAGGTAGTGGCACCAAAAATTTTACATCGCGTATTTTTTTTGTAAGTTCAATGGCTGAGTCAATAAGGAGTTGCGCATGCCATTTCACCTCCCCTTGCCTACTTCCTGGTAAAAGCGCAATCACTTTAGTCGCTCTCATAATTTTAAGTTTACCCTGAGCCTTCTTTTTATTGGGCTTAAGGGGAATCATCTCAGCAAGCGGGTGCCCTACAAAAGTAGCTTCGATATCAGCTTTTGCATAAATTTTTTTCTCAAAAGGAAATACAGTCAGCATATGATCTATAGATTGTTTAATTTTTTTAATTCTATGTTTTCTCCATGCCCAGATTGATGGACTGACATAATGAATTACTGGAATACCTTGTTTCTTTAATTGTCTTTCTATCCAAAAATTGAAATCAGGTGCATCAATGCCAATAAATAAATCAGGCTTAATCGTGAGGATTTGATTTAAGAGGTTTTTACGTAAGCTATAAAGATGAAATACTTTTTTTATTGCTTCAAAATAACCCCTTACAGAAAGTTCTTCCATGGGGAAAAATGTCATGGCACCCTCTTTCAGCATTTTGGGTCCTGCCACACCAATGAATTTAAGATCTAATCGTTTTGACTGTAATGACTGAATTAAGTGACTGCCAAGAAGATCTCCGGATGATTCTCCCGCAATGATCGCAATGGTTTTCATGGCTAACGCACGATACCGCGCGTAGATTTTTCAAAAAATTCTATATAGAGATTGAGTTCTTTTGTGGTCTTACTGAGTAATTTAATTTTCTTAAGTGCATCATCGAGTGAATGACCTTGACGATATAAAATTTTATAAGCTTCTTTAATTTTAGTAATAATTTTGGGATCAAAGCCCCTTCTTTTTAAGCCCTCCACATTGATGCCCTTCGGTGTGGCTTCATAGCCTGCAACAATGATATAAGGCGGTATATCTTTAAATACCACAGTGTTGACTGCCGTCATGATGTGACTACCAATTTTACAATACTGATGGACCAGGGTAAATCCGCCGAGGATCGCATAATCATCAATCTCAACGTGACCTGCAAGCGAGGTGTTGTTCGCAAGGATCGTGTGATTTTTAATGGCACAGTCATGGGCAATATGAACGTAGGCCATAATCCAGTTATCATTACCAATTTTTGTAAGGCCCTGGTCTTGAGCTGTACCTCGATTGAAGGTACAAAATTCTCTAATTGTATTTTTGTCCCCAATTTCTAAAAATGTTTTTTCTTGTTTATACTTTTTATCCTGAGGTGCTTCCCCGATGGAGCTGTAGTGAAGGATATGATTATTTTTTCCGATAGTCGTATGACCGGTAATAATCACATGACTTCCAATGACTGAACCTGCTCCGATATTCACATTAGCGTCAATAATAGAATAGGGCCCAACTTGAACGCTAGAATCTAAATTAGCTTTTGGACTGACAAT
>SYKG01000027.1 GCA_005797835.1 Methylotenera sp. | reverse complement strand
GACGCTCTACCAACTGAGCTAAGCACCCGATCACACTCATCAGTGAGGCGGCTATTTTACAACATAGTCCTTACCAACGCTACATTTCCGCTAATGGGTGATGGTTTTTGTAATATTGCTAAGTTTTTTTTGCGCTACAGGAACAGTTTTTTGGTCATTTGTTGTTACATTTTTCGGTAATTTAGTCAAAGCTAGAACTAAAACTTCATCAATCCAGCGAACAGGATGAATTTCAAGTGCATTTTTAACTTCATCAGAAATTTCGGTCAAATCTTTTACATTTTGTTCTGGAATGAGAATGATTTTAATGCCTCCACGATGAGCCGCAAGAAGCTTTTCTTTTAGACCACCAATGGGCAATATCTCTCCTCTTAAGGTGATCTCTCCCGTCATAGCAACATCAGCTCTAACTGAAATATTAGTTAAAGCAGAAACAATTGCTAAAGTAATACCTATGCCTGCGCTTGGGCCATCTTTGGGAGTTGCGCCTTCAGGTAAGTGAATATGAATATCATTTTTTTCGTAGAAATTTTCAGCTATGCCTAGCTTTTTAGCACGACTTCGCACAACACTCATTGCGGCATGAATTGACTCCTGCATAACATCACCTAATTTTCCTGTAATGATTGTTTTTCCCTTACCTGGTAAAACAACAGCTTCAATAGTTAATAATTCCCCACCCACTTGAGTCCATGCAAGGCCTGTAACCTGACCAACTTGATTCTTTTTAGAAGCAAGTCCAATATCAAAAACCTTGACGCCAAGATAAGACTCAAGATTTTTGCTATTCACAATCACTTTTTTAAGTGTTTTTTTACTGAGCAATTCCTTTACTGCTTTTCTACAAATTTTTGCAATTTCTTGCTCAAGCTTTCTTACACCAGCTTCTCTCGAATAATATTGAATAATTTCTCTCACTACTTTTGTAGTGATACTAATTTCAGATTTTTTTAAACCATGCATCTTGAGTTGCTTAGGCATAAGATAGTGCAGTGCAATATTTAGTTTCTCTACTTCCGTATAACCTGACAGGCGAATAATTTCCATACGATCTAAAAGTGGCTCAGGTATATTCATTGAGTTAGCCGTTGCAACAAACATCACATTAGATAAATCGTATTCAACCTCAACATAATGGTCTGTGAAGGTATGATTTTGCTCAGGATCTAATACCTCTAAAAGTGCAGAAGCGGGATCACCACGATAGTCCTGACCCATTTTATCTACTTCGTCAAGTAAGAATAATGGATTAACAACACCTACTTTACTCATACTTTGTAATACCTTACCAGGCATAGAGCCGATATAAGTTCTTCGATGACCTCGAATTTCAGATTCATCTCTTACACCACCTAATGCCATACGAATAAATTTACGATTAATAGCCCTTGCAATACTTTGACCTAAAGATGTCTTACCTACACCCGGAGGACCAACCAAACACAAAATAGGTGCTTTTAATTTATCAACCCTCTGTTGAACCGCTAAATACTCGATAATACGTTCTTTAATTTTTTCAAGTCCGTAATGATCCTCATCCAAAATCTTTTCTGCCACCGACAACTCAAGACTAATTTTAGTTTTTTTCAACCATGGTAGACCAATTAATGTGTCAATATAATTTCTTACGACTGATGCTTCAGCTGACATCGGCGACATCATTTTTAATTTTTTAAATTCAGAAGTGGCTTTATCAAGAGCCTCCTTAGACATTCCGGCTTCTTGAATACGCTTTTCAAGATCATCTAAATCTGCACTTTCATCTTGCTCTCCCAATTCTTTTTGAATAGCTTTAACTTGTTCATTAAGATAGTACTCTCTCTGACTTTTTTCCATTTGACGCTTAACACGTCCACGAATCCTTTTTTCAACTTGGAGAATATCAATTTCAGATTCCATGATTTTTAAGAGACGATTCAAACGATTATTTATTTTTAGTGTTTCTAAAATTGTTTGTTTCTCTTCCAACTTCAACGTAAGATGCGCAGCAATCATATCAGCTAACCTGCCAGGATCTGAAATTGCAGCAAGAGAAGTTAAAATTTCAGGAGGAATTTTTTTATTTAATTTAACGTACTGATCAAACTGTGAAAATACTGTCCTCTTCAACGCTATAGACTCTTTATCTTTAGGCTCCGGAATGGTAATTTCATCAAATCGAGCAACAAAACATGCATCTTGATCAAGTACCTCTTTAATTTTTACTCGACTCAAACCCTCTACCAAAACCTTAACCGTTCCATCTGGTAGTTTCAACATCTGAAGAATAGATGCTACAGTCCCATACTCATAAAGATCTTTTGTGTCAGGCTCATCTTTGCTTGCTGATTTTTGAGCTACTAAAATTATTTTTTTATCTTTATCAGATGCTATTTCCAAAGCTTTAACAGATTTTGTTCGACCTACAAAAAGTGGAATAACAAGATGTGGGTATACAACTACATCCCTTAGGGGTAATAGAGGCATGAAATATTGTTGAGAATCTATAATTTTAATTTCTTGAGCCATAAAGAGCTTTCATAAAGCATAAATCAATCATTATTATTGGGACAATTTATAATATTTCAAGGTTTTACTAACTTACTATCAATTTTATTTTTTTCCTGAAATCTGTTTTTTTTCTGCGAATAAAAGTAGAGGTTTGCTAGATTGTTCAATCACACCATCATCAATGATAACCTTCTCAAGATTTTTAATTGAGGGTAATTCATACATTGTATCCAATAAGACATTCTCCATAATTGAGCGAAGGCCTCGCGCCCCTGTCTTTCTCTCTAAAGCTTTTTTCGCAATTAGCCTTAACGCTGATGGTCTAAACTCTAAAGATACAAGTTCCATGGCGAAAAGTTTTATGTATTGCTTAGTTAGAGCACTTTTAGGTTCGGTTAAAATCTGAACCAGTGCATTTTCACTTAAGGATTCGAGAGTTGCAACGACAGGAAGCCTTCCTATGAACTCAGGTATTAAACCAAATTTAATTAGATCCTCTGGCTCAACATCTTTAATAACATCGCCAATAACTTTAGCTTCTGCTTTACTATTGACTTGGGCTCCAAAACCGATGCCCCCTTTTTCAGACCTTTGCTTAATAATTTTTTCTAATCCATCAAAAGCACCGCCACAGATAAATAAAATATTTGTTGTGTCTAGTTGAACAAATTCTTGATTTGGATGTTTACGACCACCCTGAGGGGGAACTGAAGCTATAGTGCCTTCAATAAGTTTTAAGAGTGCTTGCTGAACGCCCTCCCCTGACACATCTCTTGTGATTGAGGGGTTTTCAGATTTTCTTGAAATCTTATCAACTTCATCAATATACACTATACCTCTTTGGGCTTTTTCAATATCATAATCGCATTTCTGCAATAATTTTTGCATAATGTTTTCAACATCTTCTCCGACATACCCTGCTTCAGTAAGCGTTGTGGCATCAGCCATTACAAAGGGAACATCAAGTAATTTTGCAAGCGTTTGCGCTAAAAGTGTTTTTCCAGAACCCGTGGGACCAATAAGAAGAATATTACTTTTTGAAATTTCAACATCTTTATGTTCGATATCTGCATCAAAGTCACTATCTCTTAGTCTTTTATAATGATTATAAACAGCAACAGCTAAGCTTTTCTTGGCGCTTGTTTGCCCAATAACATGCTCATCGAGTTGGTCGCAAATTTCTTTGGGGGAAGGAAGCTGATCGTGGTCTTTAATTTCCTTCGCCGAGCCTTTAATCTCTTCTTTAATAATGTCATTGCATAAATCAACGCATTCATCGCATATAAATACCGAAGGGCCTGCAATTAATTTTTTTACTTCATGCTGACTTTTGCCACAAAATGAGCAATAGAGTAATTTCTCGTTATCGCTTTTAGTTGCCATAGTAAGATCTCATTAAATTAGATTGGGTCTTTTTGAAATAACTTGGTCTACCATCCCATATTCAAGTGATTGTTCAGCACTCAAAAAGTTATCTCTATCTGTATCGGAGGCAATTTTCTTTAGTGATTGACCCGTATGAGTTGCTAAAATTTGATTTAGCTTTTCTTTTAAAAATAAAATTTCTTTTGCGTGAATTTCAATGTCTGATGCTTGTCCTTGAAATCCTCCCAAAGGCTGATGAATCATCAGACGAGAATTAGGCAAACAAAAACGTTTTCCTTTTTCTCCAGCTGCAAGTAATAACGCACCCATACTAGCTGCCTGACCAATACATAAGGTACTAACATCAGGTTTAATAAATTGCATTGTGTCATAAATAGCCATACCTGCTGTAACGGAACCACCAGGAGAATTAATATATAGAGAAATATCTTTATCAGGATTATCTGCTTCTAGAAAAAGTAACTGAGCCACAATAACATTAGCTGTCATGTCATCTACAGGTCCTACCATAAAAATAACGCGCTCTTTTAAAAGTCGCGAATATATGTCATAAGCGCGCTCACCCCGACCGCTTTGCTCTATGACCATTGGCACATAGCCTAAATTATTTGGTGGTATATAAGCCATGATTAAGCTTTAGGTATTCCTGAAACAAGTTCATCAAATGTTGTTTTTTTATTTTGTACTTTACATTGCTTCATGAACCATTCAACCACATTTGCTTCAGTTGCAAGTGCTGCAGGCTCCTCAAGTCTTGATGGCTCAGCATAAAACCATTTTAATGCCTCTTCTGAGTCATCAAAATTTGTTGCAAATTCATTCACCATAACTTTGATTTGTTCAGGTGAAGCTCGTAAATTATTTTTCTCAACAATTTCAGCTAATACTAATCTAAGCTTACATGTCTTCTTAGCTTGTTCCTCAAACATTGCAGGCTCGAGTTTAACTTGTTTTAAATCTACTCCGCGTTGTTTTAAATTTGCATAAGCTGACTGAGCCAAGCGATTAATTTCAAGGTTAATAAGTGCCTTTGGTAACTCCCCTGAAAAGCTATCAATGAATTGAGTAAATACTTGCTCTTTCAATTTTATTTTGACTTTCTTATCTAATTCTTCTTCCAGGCTTTGTTTTATTTCCGCACGCATTTTTGCCACATCACCATCAACTACCCCTAGAGATTGTGCAAATTGAGCATTAACCTCTGGAAGCTTTGGTTTTGCAACTAAAACAAAATTCACCTTGTATTGAACTTTCTTTCCCGCTAATTCTTTTGGGCTGTGCGATTCTGGATAATTAACTTCAAAAGTTTTCGATTCGCCTGCTTTTCCATCCACAAGGTGGTTATCAAATATTTCAACACGAGAAGTATCTCCTAAAATAATTTGAATAGGTTTATCACCTGTTGTTTCGACTTGCTTATCGTTAATAAAGGAGCTAAGAGTTAAAGTAAGTCGATCACCTTTTGCTGCACCTTCTTTAGCCTCAATAAATTCAACTCTTTGTTTAAGTAAAACATTAATGGTTTTATCTACATCTTTATCGGTAATCTTAGCTTCAGGTTTTTCAACTGAAGCCCCTTTAAAGTCTGACAAAGCGACTTCAGGGAAAACCTCAAATGTAGCAGTGTACTCAAAGTCGTCATGAACTTGATTCAAAGGCTTATGCTGAATATTTGGCATCCCAACCACACGCAGCTTATTTTCTTGCACAGCCTGACCAAAGGAAGTTTCAATTGCCTCAGCAAAAACCTCCTCCTTGACTTGCGGACCATATTGTTTTTCGATCATTTTTAAGGGCGCTTTGCCAGGTCTAAAACCAGGAACTTTTGCTGTTCTAGTTAGACGTTGAAAACGACTAGACATCTCTTTTTGAAGAGTTTCAACTGGTAATTTTACTGTAATACGTCTTTCTAAATTACTTAAGGTTTCAACTGCATTAGCCATACTTAAAAATTCCCAAAAATTAGATTAGTGGTGCGAAAGGAG
>SYKG01000026.1 GCA_005797835.1 Methylotenera sp. | reverse complement strand
GCAGTTCGATTCTGCCCCTGGCCACCATTCAAATTTTAAACAACAAGAGGTACAGATGATTTTTCATGCCCTACCTGATATTCAATCCGTATCGGAAGCTATTCGCGATGCAGTAGCACCAGTTTTCCTGTTAACTGGTATAGGCTCGATATTAACTGTCATTGTCAGTCGTCTTGGCAGAGCAGTTGATCGTTCCCGCATCATAAATAATATGAATTTAAAAGAGAAAAAAGAGCACCTTCATGAATTAAATCTTATTGTTATTCGAACCTCTTATATTAGAAAAGCAATTATCTCAATCACAATATCATCACTGAGTGTATGTATTTCAATTGGCTCTCTCTTCGTTGAGGTCAATTTTGGTTTAAATCTTCCAAATATTGTTTCTATCACTTTTATTATTGCGATGTTTACACTTATTCTTGGCTTACTTTTCTTTTTAAGAGAAATCCTGCTTGCCTCAAAAGAAATGATTGTAATCAATCGTGACTTATAGATTTCCACAATCACGTTTTTTTATGTCAGAGATTTTGAATCAATAAAAGGATTTTCTCCCTTTAAGTTTTTTGAACTTTCATAAACCCTATTTGCCCTAAAGCACATGTTTCAATTTTTTTAGTTCAACATAACTATAAAGGAATCTTCAATGAAAAATACTGGCACCCTAAAAAATATCCTCATTGTAATCTTGATTGCTGTAACTGGTTACTTTGCATACAGTGCTTATAACGCAGAAGATCAACTAATTGCTCAAAGTACGGAAATTAAAAATTTAAATAGTCAACTCACAACACTCAGTCAAAAAGTTAGTGACTATGAGAAGTCTGATGCTAAGAAGAAAGCAATTGTGGCTGAATTAGAAACTAAAGTGATGGAACAAAGTAAAGATCTTGAAGACCTTAAAGCGCAACTTACAAAATCTAAAGAAATCCCTAAAGCTAAAAAAAAATAAATAATTAAAAAATAACCTGCTAGGCCTTAAGGGCTCTTAGATATTTTTTTTAAGTCCCACAAAATGTTTGATAAGACTTGTCTTCCTCTAAAGGTGGCTCACTAAATACTTTTGAATCCTCATAGGGCTTCAAGAGGGCACCAATAAATTCATTTAACAAAGTGGTATCTTCCTCTTTCACTGCCATAGTCAATGCCTGCTCTACTAAATAGTTACGGGGAATAATAGCTGGGTTATTTTTTAACATCATTAGTCTTGATGCCTCTTCGCCCTCTTGTTGTTTTTGAACTCGATGCATCCAATTTTTATGCCAAGCCAAAAATGATATATCTCGGGAAATAGTATCTTTAAAAATTGTATCTGATGAAAGATGCCTAAAAGTGACTGTATAGTCAGCATTATTTTTTTGCATGATTGCTAATAAATTATTTATTAAATCGATATCACTTGATTCCTCTTTAAATAATCCTAACTTTTGTCGCATACCTTTTAACCATGCGTTCTGAAATTGTGTAGAAAAACTATTCACTGATTGAGTCGCTAGTTCAATGGACTTATCAGGATCTTGATCTATAAGCGGAAGTAAGGTTTCAGCAAATCTCGCTAAATTCCACTGAGCTATTGGCGGTTGATTAGCATAAGCATAACGGCCCTGACTATCAATGGAACTAAATACAGTCTCAGCATTATAGCGATCCATATAAGCACACGGACCATAATCAATTGTTTCACCAATAATTGACATATTGTCTGTATTCATGACGCCATGAATAAATCCTACTTGCATCCATTGACTGACAAGTAATGCTTGTCTTTCAATTACTTTATTTAAAAACGTAAGATAGGAATTTTTTTCTTCTTTGCACTCTGGGTAGTGGCGATCAATTGTGTAATCAGTGAGGGCTTTTAATTTTTTAATATCATTTAATGTGGAAGCATATTGAAAAGTTCCAACACGAATATGACTTTGCGCTACGCGAGTGAGTATTGCGCCAGGTAATACTTTATCTCGCATAACACGCTCGCCTGTGGCAACCACTGCAAGACTTCTTGTAGTTGGAATATTCATGGCATGCATATACTCACTAATTATATATTCTCGTAACATAGGTCCTAATGCTGCACGACCATCACCGCGTCTTGAATAGGGTGTTTTTCCGGACCCCTTAAATTGAATATCAAAACGCTTACCCTCTGCACTAATCTGCTCTCCCAATAGAATTGCTCTTCCATCACCCAACTGTGTAAATTGTCCAAATTGATGCCCTGCATATGCTTGTGCAATGGGGTATGCTTTTTTTGGAATTTTATTCCCAGAAAAAATATCCCCCCACGCTTCATGACTTAGCGTTTTTTTATTTAAACCCAAAGATTTTAACAAAGGTTCATTTAGTAATATGAGTTTTGGATTGGGGACTTGTATTGGCAGTTGTTCGGCAAAAAAATCTTGGGGAAGCTTTATGTAGCTATGATCAAAATACCAACCAACTTGATCTAACTGCTGATTAATCATTTAATACATCTAAAGGGAAGATAAATTTGATCTAAATTTAACATGATGATTTACTAATAATTTAATATTCTTATTATAATGAATTATCTAAATATCTCACGGGAGAGAATGATGTCAAAAATTATTGTAGAAAAAAGTCCAAGTGAAGAAAGACTGAATACTTTAGGTATTAAATCATGCCCTACCTGGTCAAAAGAACCATCGACTTTCCCCTGGAGTTATTCAGAACAAGAAATTGCCTATATTCTAGAAGGCGAAGTCACCGTGACTCCCGATGATGGAGAGCCTGTTAGCTTTGGTAAGGGCGATCTTGT
>SYKG01000025.1 GCA_005797835.1 Methylotenera sp. | reverse complement strand
GTTAAACTATTAATCATTGCAGAGCGCTTTAATGCCGCTACATCAAACCAACCACAACGTCTCTTGCGTTTTGTAACGGTGCCAATCTCTCTACCTTTTGTTGACATTTGATACCCCGGGGTCCCCACCATTTCAATATTAAGTTCACTTGGGAAGGGGCCACCGCCTACACGTGTTGTGTATGCTTTCGTTATGCCTAAAATATAATGCAACATATGAGGGCCTATGCCAGTTCCTGCTGCAGCTTGCCCTGATACGCAATTTGATGATGTCACATAAGGATAGGTACCATGATCAATATCTAAAAGAGATCCCTGGGCGCCTTCAAATAATAAATTTTTATTCTTTGCATTTGCCTCATGAATTTTTTCTGATACATCTGCAAGATATGGTTTTATTTTATCTGCATGTGTCATGGAAAGATCAAATTGTTGATTTACATCAATTGCATCTTTTTTTAAGTAATGTTGCAGAACAAAATTATGATAATCCATCACCTCAGTTAGTTTCTTTTTAAATGACTCGGGATTAAGCAAATCATAAACTCGAAGCGAACGGCGCGCGACCTTATCTTCATAAGCAGGGCCAATGCCCTTCCCAGTAGTGCCAATTTTTGGTTCGCGCATTTCTTCTCGACCTTGATCAAGCGCTATATGATGCTTTAAAATCAAAGGGCATCCAGAACTTATGAATAAACGGCTTTTGACTTCGATGCCATCAGCTTCAAGTGCTTTAATTTCATGAAGTAAATGCTCAATATCAAGCACCACACCATTACCAATTAAGCAATCCACATTTGGACGAATAATACCTGAAGGTACTAAATTTAATTTATATTCTTTTTGATTTGAACCCTGACCAATAACTAACGTATGTCCTGCGTTATGCCCTCCTTGAAAACGGACCACACCTTTTGCATGATCAGTTAACCAATCAACAATTTTTCCTTTACCTTCGTCACCCCATTGCGTTCCAATGACTACAACATTTTTTGCCATCTTCAATTAAACCGTTTTAACTTTCCAGACTTTATTGCCATCTTTAATCAAGATTCGATCACAGTTATTTTGTATGGCATTCATATTACCAAATAAATCAACTGCTACGATTTCACCTTTTTGACGAAGAGACTCAATGATATTTTGTAATTCTATCTCAGCACTTTTAGGAGCTAAAATAGCTTTCACTTTTTTTCCATTTGGAAATAGAGCTAGAATATTTTTGAGATCCATTGTAAAGCCTGTAGCTGCTCGGTTACGTCCGAAAAAACTGCCAATATTGTCATAGCGACCACCTAATGCAATAGGTGAATAGCAATGATCTGCATAGACAGAAAATACAAGGCCATTATGGTATTGATAACCACGGATATCACTTAAGTCATATGAAATTTTAATATCATTACTTTTTAAAGCTTTATCCATTGCATTTAGAAATTGCAATGCATTAATAATGACTTTATCTTGTGGTAAAACTTTTTCAGCCTCTTTTAAAATACTTATGTCGCCATAAAGACTCACTAATGCTATTAATGCATCACGATTTTTTTTATCAAGTGACTTAGTAAGTAATACCACTTCAGACTTATCTTTTTTCTGTACCGCTTGATACAGAAGATTGAGTTGATCGTGCCCCAAATTAGACGAGGTAATTAAACTTTTAAAAATATCAAGATGATTAAAATCAAATACTGGATTATTAATACCTATAGTATTAAATGTTTTGATAAGAAGTGTTTGAATCTCAAGATCAGCTTCAATACCTTTAAATCCATAAAGCTCTGCTCCAATTTGGAAAGGCTCTCTTGATTGTAAAAAGCTTGCAGGTTTTGTTCTTAATACTGAACCAGCATAAGATAATCTTGTAACCTCGTCATTTTGAATAAGTTGCGAATCAATACGTGCAACCTGAGGAGTGATATCAGCTCTCACACCCATAAGCTTTCCTGACAACTGATCGACAACTTTAAATGTATCAAGATCCATATCTTGACCACTGCTATTTAAAGATTCAATGTATTCCAACATCGGAGGAATCACATACAAATATCCGTGCGCTTTGTAGAGATCTAAAATAGATCGTCTTAAGGACTCGAGATAGGATGCCCCATCGGGAAGCATATCCTCAACGTAATCTGGGAGTATCCATTGATTCATAGGCTATTGACCGAAAAACAAAAAAATTAGTCCAAGTAAAGATGACATTAATCCCATAAAACGAATTTGGCCAAGTTTCATGGTAATAAGTTTTTTAAAGGCTTCACGCCAACCTTGGGGGAAAAATAGTGGCATTAAACCCTCTAGTATAAGCATCAAGCCTAAAGATGAGAAAAACCAATTTTTCATACTTAATCTTTTTTCTTTTTAGAGCTTCGCATAAATTTTAAAAAATCAGAGCTTGAATCAAGAATCAAAATATCGCTTTTGTCTTTAAAGCTATTTTTATATGCTTCTAAGCTTCGATAAAAAGCATAAAACTCTGGGTTCTTGCCATAAGCAATAGCATAAATTTCTGCAGCTTTTGCGTCACCATCCCCTTTTAGTTTTTGTGCTTCCCTATAAGCTTCGGCAATTATAATGTCGCGCTGCTTTTCAGCATCTGCACGAATTTTCTCTGAAGCAGCAAAACCCTGAGAACGAAGTTCATTAGCAACTGATTTACGTTCAGCATCCATACGTTGATAAACTGACTCACTTACCTCTTTGGGAAGATCAACACGTCTTAAACGCACATCCAAAATTTGAATGCCTAAAGACCGTAAATCTCGGTCAGCTCGTTCTGTCAGGATTTGCATAATTTCACTACGCTCCCCTGAAACTACATCATGGATAGTTCTTTTACCAAACTCAGCTCGCAATCCGTCATTTACTGTTTGCGAAATTCTTCGTTCAGCTTGAACTTCATCCCCCTTGACTGACACATAATATTTAGCAGGATCAATAATTTTCCATTTAATAAAAGAATCTACAAGTACATTCTTCTTCTCACTTGTAATAAAACGGTCAGCTTCTTGAACATTAAGTGTCAAAATACGGTTATCAAAAAACCGCACATTTTCAATTAAGGGCGTTTTAAAATAAAGGCCTGGCTCTTTCTTTATTGATACAATTTCACCTAATCGAAAAACTATTGCATTCTCTCTCTGATCTACCGTATAAGTAGATGCGGCAAAAATTATACCTACTAATAAAAAACCAACTGCTAGAAATGTTATTTTTTTCATATTTATCATCTTATTTCTCGCTCTCTGGATTTAAATGCATCTCTCGATCTTTCTAGATTTTGGAGAGACGATTGATTCATATCCACTTGTGGTGACACATTAATTGTTGAGGATATGTTTTCTCTATTAAGAGGTGAGGCTTGCTGAATTAATTTATCTAAAGGTAAATATAGCAAACTATTAGAGTTTTTTTGATCCACAATCACCTTTGAAACATTTGATAAAATTTGTTCTTGTGCCTCAATATAAATTCGGTCGCGCATCACCTCGGGTGCACGGCTATACTGAGTCAATATTTGTTCAAAGCGACTCGCATTACCTTTAGCCTCATTTTCAACTCTTACACGGTAACCCTGTGCTTCAGATGTTAATCTCGATGCCGAGCCTTTTGCTTTCGGAATAATATCGTTGGCATAAGCTTGCCCTTCATTTTTTTGCCTCTCTAAATCTTGTTTTGCTTTTACCGCATCGTCAAAAGAAGCTTGCACCTGCTCAGGAGGCTGAGCATTTTGCATCGTGACACTGGTCACATTGATCCCTGAGTTATAACGGTCCAAAATTTCCTGCGTCAGCTTTTTAGCTTTAACTGCAATTTCTTCTCTTCCTTCATACAAAGCAAAATCCATTTTACTTTTGCCTAAGATTTCACGAATGGCACTTTCAGCAGCACCTCTAACTGAGGAATCTGCAGAGCGGTTATTAAATAAAAAGTTTTCTGCTGATTTAAGGTTATATTGCACTGCAAATTGAAGATCAATAATATTTTCGTCATCTGTGAGCATTAAGGACTCTCTTAATTCTTTTGATCTTGCGACACTATCTCCTGATGATCGATAACCAACTTCGAGTGTTCTTACTTGCTCAAGATTAACCACTTCTACTGATTCAACTGGAAAGGGAATATGCCATCGAGGACCCGACATAGTGACCTCAGTATTTTTTCCAAATCTTAATACTACGCCACGAGAACCCTGATCCACAATATAAAATCCTGTCGCAGCCCAGATTAATGCAAGCACAAGAAAGATAGACCTGATAGGTAACTGATCTTGGGGTGCTTCTGATCTCATATTGCCACCATTAAGTTTAGGGGGTTTTTGTGACGACTCTTTTTTCCCAAAGAGTCGTCCTATTTTTTTGCCTAAATCATTAAGAAGTTCATCTAAATCAGGAGGTCCTTGTTCTTGATTATTATTTTGTTCGGGGTTTTTCGCCATAAATTTATATTACCTATTAGTTAAGGGGTTTTCTTTAAAGACATTGCTTGCTGCTAATTGCTTTGAAAAATAGATTTCCAGGATAGCTTCTTTTAAAAGCTCAATCCCTTCACCCGTCTTTGCAGATAACTGAATAGCTGAAATTCTATCATATTCATCCCTTTCATGATTTGCCTTTATATCAAGCTTATCAATCTGATTTAAAACGAGAATTTGAGGAATAGATGATGCATTAATCTCATCTAAAATCTCATTCACTGCAATAATTTGATCGCTATGATTAGAGTTGGCCATATTAACCACATGAAGCAATAAATCAGATTCACTTGATTCTTCAAGCGTTGATTTGAAAGCTTCAATTAAGGTGGTAGGAAGTGATTTAATAAAACCAACCGTATCTGAGATCACACATTTGACATCTTCATCAATAAAAAGTTTTCGAGAAGTAGTATCAAGTGTGGCAAAAAGTTGATTCACCGCTAGAGCATTCGCTCGAGTAAGTTGATTAAAAAGTGTTGATTTACCTGCATTGGTATAACCTACAATTGAAATATTAAGTACACTTGAACGATTTCTTTTTTTTCTTTGGATCGTTCTTTGTCGCTTTAATTTATCTAATTTTTCTTTAAGTTGTTTAATCCGAAGCCTCAGCATTCGTCGATCTAGTTCTAATTGCTTTTCACCTGGGCCGCCTCTTATTCCAATACCACCTTTTTGACGTTCTAAGTGACTCCAGCCCTTAATGAGTCGGGAAGACAAATGATCAAGTTGAGCTAATTCGACTTGCAGTTTACCTTCATGACTTTTAGCACGCTTTGCAAAAATAAGTAAAATAAGGGCGGTGCGATCGAAGATGCGAGTATTAAAGTATTTTTCTAAATTACGTTCTTGAGATGGACTCAGGTTGTGATTAAAAATCACGGTATCAGCCAGAGATTCTTGAATAACTAATTTAACTTCTTCAGCCTTTCCTGAGCCTATAAAATATTTTGGATCGGGTGCTGATCTCTTAATATTCACTATACTTACAATCTTCATGTCGGCACTTAATACTAACTCTTTAATTTCTTGGACACTTTCTTCAAAATCTGTGTCGCCAAAATTAATACTAATAACACAAGCAGAACTACCCTCGTTGGGACGTTCAAACATTAATTATCATCAGCTGCTGGCTCGATTTGGACATTACGGGTAGGAACAATAGTTGAAATAGCATGCTTATAGACTAATTGACTCA
Source organism: Methylotenera sp. (assembly GCA_005797835.1). Classification (GTDB taxonomy): domain Bacteria; phylum Pseudomonadota; class Gammaproteobacteria; order Burkholderiales; family Methylophilaceae; genus Methylopumilus. Next base: position 538 of record SYKG01000025.1, on the reverse strand, counting down.
CTGTGTTTTTTAGTAAGATTGCGTATTGATCAAATGATTCAATAAGGCCTTGTAACTTTATGCCATTCATTAAATAAATAGATACTGAAACATGCTCTTTTCTAAGTTGATTTAAAAATTCATCTTGTAAATGTGCACTCTTTTTGTCCATAAGAAATTCCAAATATAGTTATAAATAAAGATTTAAACGTTTTAAAGTTTCATCACGACCTAACGCTGTTATCACACCATCAATGCTAGGAGACTGAGAGGTTCCTGTCAAAAGGATACGGAGTGGCATTGCAAGTTTTGGATATTTGACTGCATGTGATGTCACTACTTCAGTCATTACATTATGAATGGCTTCTTTTATCCAATCAATATTAATTAATGAAGCTCGAAAAGATTTTATAAGCCTAAATGCTTCGTCATTGATATGTTTTTCAAAATCTTCTAAACTCGGCTTTTGGTATTCAAACATGTAAACCATATCCTTGGCAAGACTAGCCAAATGGCTTGCCCGTTCACGATGAATTTCAATCGACTTTTTTAAAAGATT
>SYKG01000024.1 GCA_005797835.1 Methylotenera sp. | reverse complement strand
GGAACAACAAACTCCTGCGTAGCTGTAATGGAAGGGGGCAAGCCCAAGGTAATTGAAAATGCAGAAGGTGCTAGAACGACACCTTCTATTGTTGCTTATCAAGATGATGGTGAAATTCTTGTAGGTGCCCCTGCAAAAAGACAAGCAGTCACAAATCCAAAAAATACATTATTTGCTGTAAAGCGATTAATTGGGCGCCGTTTTGAGGAAAAAGAAGTACAAAAAGATATTGGGCTAATGCCCTACGAAATTTCAAAAGCAGATAACGGCGATGCATGGGTAACAGTCCGTGATCAAAAAATGGCGCCACCTCAAATTTCAGCCGAAGTTTTGAGAAAAATGAAAAAAACTGCTGAAGACTATCTTGGCGAAGAAGTTACTGAAGCAGTAATTACTGTGCCAGCTTATTTTAATGACAGCCAGCGTCAGGCGACTAAGGATGCCGGTCGAATTGCAGGGCTTGAGGTTAAACGAATTATTAATGAACCTACAGCAGCGGCTCTTGCCTTTGGTTTAGATAAAAAAGAGGGTGACCGAAAGATTGCCGTGTACGATTTGGGTGGAGGAACATTCGACGTATCAATCATTGAAATTTCAACAGTTGATGGTGAACATCAGTTTGAAGTGCTGTCAACAAATGGCGATACATTCTTGGGTGGTGAAGATTTTGATAATCGTCTTATTGATTTCCTTGCTGATGAATTTAAGAAAGAAAATGGTCTTGACTTAAGAAATGACTTACTTGCAAAGCAACGACTTAAAGAAGCGGCCGAAAAAGCAAAAATTGAACTTTCAAGCAGCCAACAAACGGAGGTGAATTTACCTTATATTACTGCTGACGCAAGTGGTCCCAAGCACCTTGTGATAAAAATCACACGTGCGAAATTTGAATCTCTTGTTGACGATTTAATTGAAAGAACTATTGAGCCTTGCAAAATTGCGATTAAGGATGCTGGAGTTTCTGGAAATGATATATCGGATATTATTCTTGTGGGCGGTCAAAGCCGTATGCCAAAAGTACAGGAAAAAGTAAAAGATATTTTCGGAAAAGAACCCAGAAAAGATGTCAATCCTGATGAGGCAGTAGCTGTCGGTGCTGCAATTCAGGGTGGAGTTCTTCAAGGTGATGTGAAGGACGTATTGCTTCTTGATGTAACTCCATTAAGTTTAGGTATTGAAACACTTGGAAGTGTCATGACTAAACTTATCAAGAAAAATACAACTATTCCTACTAAAGCTTCACAAGTTTTCTCAACTGCCGAAGACAATCAAAATGCAGTAACAATTCATGTACTTCAAGGTGAGCGTGAGATAGCTTCAGGCAACAAGAGTTTAGGTCAATTTAATTTAACCGATATACCTCCAGCACCAAGAGGAACACCTCAAATAGAAGTAACTTTTGATATTGATGCGAATGGTATTCTACATGTGTCTGCTAAAGATAAAGCCACTGGTAAAGAAAATAAAATTACCATTAAAGCAAATAGCGGACTCAGCGAGGAAGAAATTAAGAAAATGGAAGAAGACGCTGTTAAGTATGCTGATGAAGATCGTAAAATTCGAGAACTTGTTGATGTAAAAAACTCTGCTGATGGCATGATTCACTCAGTGAAAAAATCTATCACTGATCATGGAGATAAACTAGATGTAGCCGAAAAAGAAAAAATTGAGGCTGCTATAAAGTCTTTAGAGGAATCTTTGAAGTCTGATAATAAAGATGAGATTGAATCTAAAACAAAAGAATTAATGGAAGCATCGCAAAAATTAGGCGAGAAAATTTATGCTGAACAACAAGCACAACAATCAAACGCAAGTGGTGCCCCTCAGCAGGAAGAAAAACCAGTTGATGCGGAAGTCGTTGATGCAGAATTTGAAGAAGTTCAACAAGATAAAAACGATAAGTAAACTTTAACCTCTAAATCAAAACCAGGCATTCTGGTATTGTTTTATTTCTTTAAAATATCATGGCGACAAAAAAAGATTATTACGAAATTCTTAATGTATCTCGAGACGCTTCGGAAGATGAAATAAAAAAAGCTTATCGTAAGCTTGCGATGAAATTTCATCCTGATCGCAACCCCGATAATTCAAAAGCCGAAGAGAATTTTAAAGAGGCTAAAGAAGCTTACGAAATCCTGTCGGATTCTCAAAAAAGAACCAGTTATGATCAATATGGTCATGCAGGTGTAGATCCCAGCATGAGTGGTCAGGGTTCAGCAGGATTCTCAGACTTTAATGATGCCTTTGGCGATATTTTTGGCGATATTTTTGGTGGTGGGCGTGGTAGTCAAAAATCTAATGTATATCGTGGAGCTGATCTTCGTTACAACATGGAAATCAGACTTGAGGACGCTGCAAAAGGTACTGAAACAAAAATTCGAATTCCTGTCATGACATCCTGTGATGTATGCAAAGGAACAGGTGCTAAACAAGGCACGCAACCAGTCGTGTGTGATACATGTCATGGCCATGGTCAAGTCAGAATGCAACAAGGATTCTTTTCTGTACAACAAACTTGCCCTAGATGCCATGGTACAGGGAAAATTATCAAGGAGCCATGTTCCACCTGTCATGGAGTCGGCCGTGTCAAACAAAACAAAACGCTTTCCGTTAAAATTCCTGCGGGAGTAGATGAAGGGGATCGCATTAGATTGTCTGGTGAGGGAGAGTCTGGAATTAACGGTGGGCCCTCCGGAGATCTTTATGTAGTTGTTCATCTTAAGAAACATGATTTATTTGAACGTGATGGGGGTAATTTACATTGTGAAATGCCTATTAGCTATACCACAGCTGCTCTTGGTGGTGAAATTGAAGTACCTACTTTAGATGGTCACGCAAAAATGAAAATACCTGCTGAAACACAAAGTGGGGCTGTATTTAGATTAAAGGGAAAAGGTATTAAGCCATTAAGACAAAATTCTTCTGGTGATCTTCATTGTCATGTATCTATAGAAACACCTATAAAGTTAACAGATAGACAAAAAGAGTTGCTGAGAGAACTGGAGGAGATAAATCAGTTAGATCGAGGGAAACACAGTCCAAAATCAAAAGGCTGGCTTGATAAAATGAAAGACCTGTTTGATTAATTAAAAAGTGCCTGATTGAATTAATTCAATCTTATAACCATCTGGATCTTCAATAAAAGCAATAACCGTCGAGCCATGCTGCATGGGACCAGGCTCTCGAATAACCTTGCCACTTTTTGCTTTGATTAATTCACAAGCTTTATATGCGTCCTCAACCTCAATTGCAATATGCCCAAAAGCATTCCCTTTGTCATAAGAAGTCACGCCCCAATTATATGTGAGTTCAATCACAGCTTGATCTTTTTCATCACCAAACCCGACAAAAGCTAATGTAAATTTTCCATCAGGAAACTCATGCTGTCTTAAAACTTTCATACCTAAAATATTAGTATAGAAAGAAAGTGATTTTTCTAAATCTCTAATACGAATCATTGTATGGAGAACACGCATTGCTAAATTACTGTAACTTTTTGAAGTTGAAGATACTTAAGCATAAGATCTTCTTTGGATTCAATATATTTTGGATGAATGGGAATACAATCTACAGGGCAAACTTCCTGACATTGTGGAGTATCAAAATGGCCAATACATTCTGTACATAAATTCGGATTAATTTCATAAATATCTCTCCCCTGATAAATTGCATGATTTGGACATTCAGACTCGCATACATCGCAATTGATACATTCTTCTGTAATCAATAATGCCATGATTAATGTTCAGTTCTTTTTAGTGCTTCTTGCACAATAGAAGAAACGAATTGATCTGTATTTCCACCTAAGGAAGCAACTTCCCTAACTAAACTTGAAGATAAAAAGGTAAATTGTTCAGAAGGAGTTAAAAAAATTGTTTCAACATTTGGATATAATTTGCGGTTCATACCTGCTAACTGAAACTCATATTCAAAGTCAGAAACGGCTCTTAGGCCCCTTATTACCACCTTAGCATTTTGTAATTCCACAAAATCCATTAAAAGCCCAGTGAAGCCAATCACCTGAATATTTTCATAATCTTTGAATACAGATTTCACCAAATTCACTCTCTCCTCAAAAGAGAAAAAACATTGTTTATTTGTATTGTTAGCAACCGCCACAATAATTTTATTGAAAATCTTTGTGGCACGATGAGCAATATTTTCATGGCCCAGAGTAATGGGATCAAATGTCCCAGGATAAATAGCAATAGATAATTTAGATTGAGTCATTATTTTTTAATGAAATAAGATGATAAAAAACTTTACCTGCTCTTCTTTTCCTTAAAATATCAAATTCATTATATTCCTTTATTATAGCTTCTGATTCAAAGTATATCAGACCATCTTTTTTTAAATGATTAGCTAATTTAGGAAATAATTTGTCTGCCCAATTTTCATTAAAGGGGGGGTCACAAAAAATAATATCAAACTTAGTGTTATTCTTTTGAAGAAATATGAGTGCATCATTGAGCTGCAGATCAGCTTTATCTGCTTGTAGAAGCTTTTTATTTTCTTGAATTGTTTTAAAAACTTGGGGGGATTTTTCTACCATAATGCAACCAAGAGCACCTCTTGATAGAGATTCAAAGCCTATAGCACCTGAACCTGAAAAAAGATCCAAACACACCTTGCCTGTTAAGTCTTGATCCAACCAATTAAACAAGGTCTCTCTAACTCTTCCAGACGTTGGCCTGAGGCCCGGAGCATCAATAAAAGAAATATTTTTTCTTTTCCAAAATCCTCCAGAAATTTTGACTTGATTTTTTTTTGTCTTCAAATATTATTCGGAACCTACAATGATGGTTGTCAGTTTGTTAGGATCAATTTTATTCTTAAATGCAGTTTTTATTTGATCGATAGTTACCTTATTAATTTCATTTATATAATTATCGATATAATTAATTGGAAGTTTATAAAAAGCCATCATACTCAGATAATCAAGAATTTTTGCATTGCTATCAAGCCTTAAAGGAAAACCACCAACTAAATTTTGCTTCGCAGCAACAAGCTCTTTTTGAGAAGGACCTTCATCGATAAATTTTCTAATAGTACTATTAACAATATTTAAAGCCTCGTCTGTTTGTTCTTTCTTGGTTTGCAAGCCAATTTCAAAGGGACCTTCAACATAGAGTGGTTTAAAATAACTATAGACGCTATAGACCAGTCCTTTCTTTTCTCTAACCTCCTCGGTAAGCCGTGAAACAAAACCGCCTCCGCCTAAAATATAATTTCCAACATATAAAGGAAAATAATCTTTTTCTCCGCGCTTTAAAGCTGGCATACCCAGTAAAATATGAGCTTGTGTTGCGGGATGCTGAATTTTTTTAATTTCTACATTGTTTTGATCTGTTACAGGCCGGACACTGAATTTCGTAACTCCTTGCGGCAGTCCTTGGCTTATTGACTCACTTATTTTCTTTGCTTCGTCAGCATTGAGGTCCCCAACAATGACTATTGAAGATTCAGAGGATAAATAAAAATTTTTATAAAATTGCTTTAAATCTGCTTGATTCAATTTTTGAAGTGCGTCAACACTTCCAACCTCATCATGTGCATAGGGATGATCACCATACATAGATTGCATGAATGCTAAATTAGCAATGGCTTCTGGCTGAGTCAAAGATTGTTTGATACCAGCAATAATTCTACCCTTTTCCCTTGCTAACACTATTTCTGGAAAATCAGGTGCATGAATTACATACTTGAAAAGAGTAAGTGCTTTATCTTTTTGTAATGATGAACTTAAAGTTCTTAATTTAAAGTGAGCCCTGTCAAGATCAATATCTCCACTGATCTTTGCACCAATATCTGAAAATTGATTCGCTAACTTTTCTTCATTAATTCCAGCCGCACCGAGTCTCATAAGGTGGTGAGTTAAATTTGCAAGGCCTTCCTTACCTAACGTGTCCTGAGCGCTCCCTGCAAAAAAATTAACATTAATATCAAGAATAGGAAGATCATGATTTTCAACAAAGAAAACTTTAGCTCCTTCTTTTGTTTCCCATGTATTAATCTTTAAAGCAGCAAAGATATTTTGCTGAAAACATAAAAACAAGATGAAAACTTGAATGAATTTAATGAACATGAGGACGTCCCTTAGGGCTAGAATCTTTGGGTATTGGCTGAGGATCAAGAATTACGACTGATAAATTATCTCGCGTTAAATACTTTGTTGCTACATTTTTAATTTGTTCAGAATTAACATTATTAATTTTTTCAATATACCTATCGCTTAAATGAAAAGAGTAATCCATTGTTTCAAGCTGTCCAATCTCCATAGCCATACCAAACATTGAATCTTTCTGATACACATCACTTGCAATAACGGTTGCTTTGACTCTGTCTAATTCCTCTTGAGTGACTCCATCTTTTTTAATTTTTTCTATTTCTTGTAGCAATGCACTCTCAAGTTCGTTGATCTTTTTAAAGTCATTCGGTGTACCTGTTAATTGAAAAACACTTATTCTTCCTCGCGCAACTGAATCATATCCAGCATCTACGCTGACTGCTAAATTTTGATTTCTTACAATATTTTGATTAAGTCTCGATGAACTACTACCAGCAAGAATATTCGAAAGTACTTCTAAAGCATATACCTCCCACGCATTTTCGTCATTTCCTTTGCGATCATTTAAGGTAGGAACTAGATACCCCATAGTTACATACGATAGCTCACTGGGTGCTTTAATAACTGATCTTCTTTCACCAAGTTGTTTAGGTTCAACCTGAGGTTTTCTTTCAGGTAATAATCTTGCTGGAATTTTTTCAAAATACTTTATTGCTAGCTTATGCACATCATTAGTTTTGATATCGCCAACTACAACAAGGGTAGCATTATTGGGTGCATACCAATTTCTATACCACTCTCTTGCATCATCAACCTTCATATTTTCTAGATCATTCATCCAACCAACTACAGGCCTTCCATAGGGGTGAGATTTAAAAAGAGTTGATATAAATTGCTCATTGACTTGCGATATTGGTTTATCGTCAGTTCTCCATCTTCGCTCTTCCATAACTACCTTAATTTCCTTACCAAATTCCTCTTTAGATAAGTTAAGATTTTGCATTCGATCTGCTTCTAGTCTAAAAGAAAGCTCTAGATTAGATTTTTCAAGCTGCTGAAAGTAACAAGTATAATCAGCACTTGTAAATGCATTTTCTTTACCGCCTGCTTTGGCAACAAGCCTTGAAAACTCCCCCGCTTTGATTTTTTTTGTACCTTTAAACATCATGTGCTCAAGAACATGAGCTACCCCAGTTTTACCATTCACTTCATCAAGACTGCCAGCCCGATACCAAACTTGCGAAACCACTACAGGCGAACGATGATCTTCTCGGACAATAATTTTTAAACCATTTGCCAGCTTAAATTCTGATGTTTGAGCTTGAAGAAGACTAGGTAACAAAAACAAAAAAAGTAAAATATTTTTTAACAACACATCTCATCCTTATCAGATTTAGCTATTATAATGACTTAAGTGCTTCGTAGACTTTTCTTTACCTCATTAAGTTCTTAAAATTTGAAAAAATGTTCGAATTCCTTAAAAAATTTATAAAAAAAGATAGCCAAGAAAAAAAACCTATCGTAAAAAAGGAAGCCACTAAAAAACCCCAAAAAAAAGCTTCATCACCACATAAATCTAAAGTTGCTAAACCCCCTCCACCTAAAGAAAAGAAAGAAACTCAAAAGTCTGAACAATCAATAAAATCTGCTCCAAGTAAAACTGAAAAAAAACCTATTGTATTTAGTGAAGATAAAATTCAGCCACAAGAAGAGAAAAAAAGTAGCTTCTTTGGTTTTACAGACAAGATAAAGAAAGGCCTTACTAAGACTAGAGAAAAATTAACTGCTGAACTTACATCTTTATTTTCAGGCAAAAAAATCGATGAAGCTCTATATGAAGAATTAGAGACAATACTTCTTACATCCGATGTGGGTATTTCAGCTACCAATTATCTTCTAGATAGTATTAAAGCGTCTATAAAAAAGAATAATATAGAAAATGCAGATGAGATTAAGGGATTACTTAAAGAAAAATTAATTGAATTATTAATGCCTATCGAAAATCCACTGATATTAAAAAAAGCTAATCCTTATGTCATTATGGTAGTTGGCGTTAATGGCTCTGGCAAAACAACCACTATTGGAAAACTTACAAAAATTTTACTTGATGAAAATAAATCTGTCCTAATTGCCGCAGGAGATACCTTTAGAGCAGCCGCCACTGAGCAACTTCAGATTTGGGGTGAAAGAAATAATGTCCATGTTGTATCCCAGGCTTCAGGAGATCCAAGCGCTGTTATTTTTGATGCAATAAATTCTGCAAAAGCAAAAAATCTTGATGTCGTAATTGCAGATACGGCTGGGAGATTACCAACTCAAAAGTATTTAATTGATGAAATTACAAAAATTAAGCGAGTTATCAATAAATGTCACGCTGAGGCTCCGCATGAAGTTCTTCTCGTTTTAGATGCAAATACTGGTCAAAATGCTATCAGTCAACTCAAAATATTTAATGAGGCATTGGGTATTACAGGCCTTGTCTTAACTAAGTTAGATGGAACAGCTAAAGGGGGTGTGATTGCAGCTATAGCGAAAGAACAGCCCACACCATTGAGATACATTGGTGTCGGTGAATCAATAGATGATCTAAAAGTTTTTAACGCGCAGGAGTATGTGGAGGCACTTTTTTAAAAATTTTTACCAATGATTAAATTTGATCAAGTTCATAAAAGATATCCTGGAAATCTAGAAGCATTACAAAATATTACTTTTGAAATTAATGCTGGCGAACTTGTCTTTGTCACAGGTCCATCAGGCGCAGGTAAATCAACTTTATTAAAATTAATCACAGCAATTGAACCCCCTACTCTGGGTACAATTATTTTTGAAAACCAAAATCTAAGCCAAATAAAAAGTACTGCTATTCCATATATTCGAAGAAAATTTGGTTTAATTTTTCAAGATCATAAGCTTTTATATGATCGAAATTGCTTCGATAATATTGCACTTGCTCTTGAAATTAATGAGGTCCGTATAAATGATATTAAGGGTCGTGTTCGCGCAGCTTTAGATAAGGTAGGCTTGCTTGACAGAGAAAAATCAATGCCTATTAGTTTATCAGGAGGAGAGCAACAGCGTCTTGCAATTGCAAGGGCTATTGTATGTAGGCCGTCTATTTTGCTCGCAGATGAGCCTACAGGAAATTTAGATAAGAAGTATGCAGATGAAATTATGAGACTTTTTTATACTTTTCATGAAATTGGTGTCACAGTAATTATTGCAACTCATGAAATGCCTGAAGAATCAAAAAAGCATAAGCAACTTTATTTGCAAGAAGGTAATCTTACAAAAATCACTGAATATTAAATGAATTACTTCACTTCCCATTATCAAATGTTTCTTAAAGCGCTTCAGCGAAGTCATGCATCATTACTTTCTACACTTATGATGTTTTTAGTTATAGGTATTACATTTATTTTACCGAGTGTTTCTTTTCTCTTAGTACAGAATTTAAAATCGATTTCAGAAATTATTCAACAGGAATCTCAGATTAGTATTTTTCTAAAAAAAGATATTTCGGTGGATGCTAAAAATAAAATTGAAAAAGAATTAAAAAATCGTGAGGAAATTAGTAGTTATCATTTTGTAAAGAAGGAAGAGGCTTGGTCTAAGCTTCAAAAGTCAATGGGTTTTAATGAATCAAATAATGGACTTTCTGAAAATCCATTACCTGATGCTTTTTTTGTTTCTCCTAATACTGTAAATCCAAATCAGATTTTAGATTTAAAGTTGTCTATGGATAAGCTGGAGGGTATTGACCAGGTTATCGTTGATACGGGTTGGGTTAAAAAATTAAATTCAGTACTTCATTTAGCAAACAAAGCTATTCTTTTAGCCTCGATTTTATTAGCCTCAATGTTAACTGTAGTTATTGGAAACACAATTCGACTTCAAATGATCTCGCATCATGAAGAAATTGAATTAAGTAAGTTAATCGGCGCTACCAATCCGTTTATTAGACGGCCTTTTTTATATAGTGGCTTTATTTATGGCCTAGGGGGTGGGTTAACTGCCGCAATCTCACTCAAATTGATCGTTATTTTTTTAAATCAAACCGTAGTTGAGGTTGAAGCTCTCTATGGAGCAAAATTTATTATTATCGATTTAAAGCTAATACAGTATTTATCTATTGTAGGTAGCTCAATTTTGATAGCTGTTGCAGCATCTTTTGCCTCTATTAATCAATCAATTAAGAGATTATAGCTATCTAAACCATTGTATTTATTATGTTTTTTTTTACTTAAGTGAACTTAATTAAACTAGCACTCTCTTAGTAAGAGTGCTAAAATTACACTTCTTTTGAAGTTTTTACAAAGGATTTTATTAAGATGACCTTGGATTTAAGCTTATCTGCGTTAGGCTCTGTTGATAGCTACGATCGCTATCTTCAATCCATTAGAGCTATTCCTACTCTCACAGCCGAAGAGGAGATGGCGCTTGGTATGCGCTTAAAAAAATCAAATGATCTCGAGGCTGCAAAAACACTTATTTTGTCTCACCTAAAGCTAGTCGTAAAGCTAGCTAAGGGATTTTCTGGTTATGGGCTTCCCCAATCTGACTTGGTTCAAGAAGGAAATATTGGCCTTATGAAAGCCGTAAAAAGATTTGATCCTGAAAGAGGTGTAAGACTGGTATCTTTCGCAATCTACTGGATTAAAGCAGAAATGCAAGAATATATTGTTAAAAATTGGCGTTTAGTTAAAACTGCAACGACAAAAGCTCAGCGTAAATTGTTTTTTAATTTACGAAGCATGAAGAAAACTATACAACCTCTTAAATCTCATGAGATCGATTTGATTGCAAAAGAGCTAAATGTCAAATCTGAGGATGTCCGTGAAATGGAATTTCGCTTTAATGGAAATGAAATTTCATTAGATTACGGTTCGGACGATTCGGAAGATGATGTTTTCAAGCCTATTGCTTATCTCAAAGATGAAGCGCCAGAACCATTAGAACAAATGGAAATAAATCAGTCAGCAGGCAATAATTTATCGTCTCTCAATAAAGCACTTTCATCGCTTGATGAAAGAAGTCGCCTGATATTAGAAGAAAGATGGTTAAAAGATAAAAAAGCATCAACGCTTCATGAACTTGCGGATAAATTTGGCTTGTCTGCCGAGAGAGTTAGACAAATCGAACAAGCAGCAATGAAAAAAATTAAATTATTAATGCTCTCCTCGAGTCATTAATATTTAAATTTATCAAAAAAGCTGAAAGAACTCCGATAATATAGTTTTTTTAAGGCTTTCCCTTACAGTGACAAAAAGTAACACTAAAATATATCCCTTAGAAATAAAGCTTCATCAGGTATCCAAACTGCTAGAAATAAAATTTAATAACCTAACTGAATGTATGCTTTCGTATGAATTTCTTCGAGTGTATTCGCCTTCGGCTGAAGTAAGAGGTCATGGTCCAGGTCAAGAAACACTCCAAATACATAAAGAAGATGTCACTATAGAAAACATTGAGCCTGTTGGTCAGTATGCAATTAAATTAATATTTTCAGATGGTCATAATACAGGGATTTATACATGGGATTATCTTTATGAGCTTGCAGCAACTAATGATGTGCTATGGGAAGAATATATAAAGAAATTATCTAACGCAGGTATTCAAAGAATAAGAGCAAATGACTAATAAAAAAACACATTTTGGTTTTAGTGAAATAAATATTTCACAAAAAGCAGGCAAGGTAGCATCTGTATTTCATTCTGTAGCTTCAAATTATGACCTGATGAATGACCTAATGTCATTCGGTATGCATCATATCTGGAAAAAATTTCTTGTGAGTACCTGTCACGTGAAAAAAGATGCTCGAATTCTTGATATTGCGGGAGGAACGGCTGATCTATCTATTCTTCTTGCAAAAAAAATGGGGGTTCATTCAAGCCAGTTCAAAGGCCAATTGATTCATTCTGATATTAATTTATCCATGTTAAATATTGGCCGTAATAAATTAATTGATGAAGGTATTTTTATTCCATCTTTACTATGCGACGCTGAATCTCTCCCTTTCTCTGATAATTATTTTGATTGTGTCACGATTGGTTTTGGTATTCGCAATATGACAGATAAAAAAAAAGCATTGAGTGAAATTTATCGTGTTTTATCTCCAGGAGGAAAAATTTTAATTCTAGAGTTTTCAAAAGTCTGGAGGCCATTACAATTTTTTTATGACCAATTCTCTTTTAAATTACTTCCGAAATTAGGCAAATTATTTGCAAAGGATGAATTAAGTTACCAATATCTCGTTGAATCTATCAGAATGCATCCTGATCAGGAATCATTAAAAAAAATGATGGAAGAAGAATCTTTTTCTAAGGTGGAATTCCTCAATCTGTCCTCAGGCGTTGTTGCTATTCATGTGGGATATAAATTTTGATAGTCAACACTTTAAAAAGGAAATTCACTGATCATTTATTTCAACAAAATGAGTGGTTAAAAAAAGACTTCTCTAAACATAAATCAAAATCTATTCTATTTAACATAGGTCCTATTCATTATGCATTAATAATAAATGATAATGGTATGCCAGAATATATAGATTATATTGAGACTTATGATGCAGAAATTAAACTATCTATATCATCAGCTATTGAACTTATGCGGGGAAATAAAAAAGCTTATATTGAAATTAATGGTGATATTGATTTTGCAACACTTGTAAGTAATGCGTTAAAAGAAGTAGAGTGGGACTACGAAGACGATTTAAGCATAATTATTGGAGATATTCCTGCTTATCATCTTGTTGAGCTTGGGAAAAAAATATTAAAAAGTTCAAAAGAGACGTCATTCAACATTTTAGATACTTTTAAAGAGTATTGGCTTGAAGAAAAGCCCCTTATTGCTAAAAAAAGATTGGTTGAGAAATTTAATAATGAGGTTGATAACTTACGCTTTGATGTTGATCGTCTAGAGCAAAGATTTAAAAAGCTATGAAGTTTATTAGGCTTATTTATATCATCTACATAATGATTAAGTATCGGCTAGAGGAGTTTATATCCTTTAGGGGGAAACTCAATATTCATGCCCGTCTTATCTCAGTAATATTTTTCTTTAGGGAACATAATAAAAATAGAGGTACAAGACTTAGGCTTGCGCTTGAGAATTTAGGTCCTATTTTTGTGAAATTTGGTCAAATGTTATCTACCCGAAGAGATCTCATTCCAACAGATATTGCTGATGAACTGGCTAAACTTCAAGACCAAGTTCCACCTTTTTCAAATAAAGATGTCGAAAAGATTATTAACGCTTCATATGATATCCGTTTAGATAACATATTTAAGTCTTTTGAATCTATCCCAGCAGCAAGTGCATCAGTAGCACAGGTCCATTTTGCAACACTTCAGAATGGTATACATGTTGCTGTCAAAATATTAAGGCCTAATATTAAGAACATTATCGATAAAGATATTAAACTTTTGTACCTTATTGCTGGACTCCTTGAAATAATTTGGTCAGACGGAAAGCGCTTAAAACCAAGAGAAATAGTTGCTGAATTCTCTAAGCATATTCAATGTGAATTAAATCTTATGCTTGATGCAGCAAATTGTAGTCACTTAGGTGAAAATTTCAAAGATAAAAAATTGCTTATTGTACCGGAGGTATATTGGGACTTTTGTAATGAAAATGTAATGGTGATGGAAAGAATGTATGGCACGCCTATAAGTCATGTTGAAACTCTTCGTAAGAAAAAAATTAATATCAAAGAACTTGCTCGAAATGGTGTAGAAATATTTTTTACCCAAGTTTTTAGAGATAGTTTTTTTCATGCAGATATGCACCCAGGTAATATTCAAGTGGCTGATGATGGTCGCTATATTGCTATGGACTTCGGCATCATGGGTTCCTTAAGTGAGAATGATAAAAATTATTTGGCTCGTAATTTTTTAGCTTTTTTTAACCGTGACTATCATGATGTTGCTCTTGCTCATATTGAATCTGGATGGGTGCCCAAAGATACTTCAATTGACGAATTTGAAAATGCCATTCGCTCTGTATGCGAACCTATTTTTAATAAGCCCCTAAAAGAAATTTCATTTGGTCGCCTCCTCATTAGATTATTCCAAACTTCTAGACGATTTAATATGGAAATTCAACCACAACTCATAATGCTACAAAAAACACTTTTAAACGTAGAAGGGCTTGGCCGAAACCTAGATCCTGATTTAGACTTATGGAAAACGGCTGCCCCATTTCTAAAAAAATATATGTCAGAACAAAAAGGTGTAAAACATATTCTAAAAAGCCTAAAAAATGAGTTGCCTCATTGGCTTCATTTAACGCCACAATTGCCAAGGCTCATCTATGAATTTCTCGATCAAAAAAATCTAAAAAATAAAAATGAAATCTCAAAAGATGTCTTTGAAAACTTCTTAAATTTTCAAAAAAAACAAAATCGTTGGTTTAAAATTATAATCACTTTGATTGGATTTTTCTCATTGGTAAATTTAGTAATCTTTTTTCATTATATTAAATAAATTAAGGAAGCATTAATTGCTTATCTGGTTTGTATCCCTTTATCTTTTAGTCACAATCGGTATTGGGATTTTTGTATCTTCACGCGTTAAGAATACAAGGGACTACGCTGTAGCAGGTAGACATCTACCACTTCCCATTGTCACAGCTACAGTCTTCGCTACTTGGTTTGGTGCAGAGGCAATTTTTGGTGTCTCATCAACTTTTGTTAAGGAAGGTTTGAATGGTGTTGTAGCTGACCCTTTTGGATCCAGTCTTTGTTTGATTATTGCTGGCTTATTCTTTTCCTCAAAATTATACAAACTAAATATCATTACTTTAGGCAACTTTTACAGGGCTAGATACAACAGAAGTATTGAAGTATTAACTACGATTGCTATCGTCATTTCATACCTAGGATGGGTTGCCGCCCAGATTAAAGCCCTTGGGTTAGTATTTAATCTTATTACACATCAATTTATCAGCGAACAAATAGGTATGATTCTTGGCACATTAATTGTGCTGACTTTTACGACTTTTGGCGGTATGTTATCTGTGGCAATTTTAGACTTTATTCAAATGATTGTAGTGATTAGTGGGCTTCTTTATATTGCAAATGCCATTTCTCAATTAACAGGGGGTGTTGTTCCTGTGATTGAAAGTGCAGCCATCAATCACAAATTAGATTTTTTCCCTAAAGGTAATATTTGGACGTGGGTCACTTTTTTCGGCACATGGATAACTATGATGTTAGGCTCTCTTCCACAACAGGATGTTTTTCAACGTGTTACATCTGCTAAAACTGCAAAAATTGCATTATATGGCTCGATACTTGGCGCATTAATTTATTTCACATTTGCATTTGTACCTATGTTTATTTCCTACTCCGCAACTTTAATTGATGCAGAGTATTTTAATAGACTTGTAAATACAAATTCTCAGCATGTTTTACCAATGCTTATTCTTAATCACATGCCTCTCTTTGCGCAAGTAATATTTTTTGGAGCGGTAATATCAGCCATTATGAGTTGCTCTTCAGCAACACTTTTGGCACCTTCTATTACTTTTGCAGAAAATATTGTTAAAGGGTATTTTCCAAAAATGAGTGACAAAGATTTACTTAAGATTATGAGAGTCACACTTGTATGCTTTTCTTCTGTTGTTCTACTTTATGCCCTTAATTCAAATCTTTCAATTTTTCATATGGTTGAATCTGCTTATAAAATTACGCTTGCAGGGGCTTTTGTCCCTCTTGTATTTGGTGTATTTTGGCAAAAAGCAAATAGCCAGGGGGCTCTAGCGGCAATTATTGGAGGAATAGGGTCATGGTTATTTGTCGAATTTTTTCTTGGCGATATCATACCAATACCTGCGCAACTTATTGGCTTAGTAGTTAGCATTATTGGAATGGTTGTGGGATCCCTGCTTCCTATTACCATAACAGAAACAAATAAAATTAGTAGCTAACCTTGGCATGATGGACAATAAAAGCTCGAGCGCTGTGCAATAATTTTCGATTCAATTAAAGATTTACACTTACGACAAGGCTTTCCTTTTCTTCCATAAACTTTATAGGTTTGCTGAAAATATCCTGACTGACCATTGACGCTATAAAAATCTCTAAGCGAACTTCCCCCAAGTTCAATCGCTTTTTTAAGTGTTTCCTTAATATACTTCACAATTTTTTTACATTCACTTAAAGTGACATCCTGACCTAATTTACTTGGAAGTACTCCAGATTTAAATAATGCCTCACTCGCATAGATATTTCCAACACCCACAACAATATGATGATCCATAATTATTTTTTTAATAGAAGTTTTTTTATTTTGTATTTTCGAAAATAAATACTTATCAGTAAATAATCTCTCCAAAGGTTCAGGTCCTAATTTTGAAATTAAAAAATGTTGATTTATATCACCATCCACCCAATGTATGGAACCAAACCTTCTGGGATCTATATATCTTAAAATATTTTTTGTATTCTTAAATTCAATCTCTACGTGATTATGTTTGTGTATATGAGTGCCTTTTTCATCAATCTCCAGACGTCCTGACATACCCAAATGAATCATGAGATGGGCATTCTCAAATTGAATCAGAATATATTTAGCACGCCTTTTAATATTTAAGACTTTTTTATTAGGAAGTGTCTTTTTTAAATGTGATGGAACTGGCCATCTTAAGTAAGAGTTTCTTATTACAATACTCTTAATAGTTTGTTTAAGTATAGGCTGGAGTCCCAAACAAGTAATCTCAACCTCAGGTAGTTCTGGCATAAATAAATTTATTTTTTAGGCTGTTCAATGGGAGGAGTCAGCATGGTAAATCCAATATCACTCCCAAAATGGTATAGCAAGCCTTCATCCACTCTATAAAGCAGCATTTCAGGGGATTCTTGGACTCGTATAAAAGTAATTTTTTTTCCCTCTACAGTATAAATATCAAAACTCTTATAGGGGATTTTAAAATCTAAAGAATATTTTTCGACTGATTTTGCACGATTTTTAAACCAAGTCATATCAAACCACTCTGCCATCTCGTCTTGATTTAATGAATTGCCATCATTGGCTTTCCATTCAGCATTAATACGAGTCACTTTTAATCGCTTCGATTTCCATTGCTCAAGGCGAGAAAAATCAAATTCTTTTATTTGTTCTGATTTACTTAAAAGAAATTTATCTATAAATTCAACTACAAGTGTAGATGCAGCTTCTGAATATACACCACTAACAAGATATACATTATTTTTATATAAAAGATATTGATCTTCGGTTATAGAGTTATATGTACCAAAAATAAACTCTTCTTCAGAGCCCTTATGCAAGAGTTTTACTTTAACGGTTGGTTTGTCTAAACCATATTTGATCTTATCATTCGATGGCAATTTTTCACTACTTGTAGTTGCTACGATAGATATAATTTTTTGAACTAGAAACTCGTCTGCACGACTTTTGATCGGCTCAAGCATATCCCAAGTATCTTTATTTTTTTTAAAGACAATTGAAGCTCTAGAAGGAAAATCAATCCTCACAGCGTCGAAATCTTTTAACTTAAAAGTACTTACTTCAAATTGCTTTGCTATTTTTTTTTGTGATGGCTTAAGATATAAAAAGAGGGATATCGATAAAATGAACACAAACAGAATAATATTAACTAGCCAACGATTTTTCATGCTTTATAAATTAAGCTTTTTTCCGTTTAAACCAAAAAAATATGCCTAAAACAAAAATAATAATTGGTACGAAATATTGAAAGCTATGAAATACGATCCAAGCAATGAAAACAGAGGTCCTATCATTAGGAATAGTGACATTGACATCCTTTAACACCATAGGCTGAATTGAAATTAAATTATCATCACCGGACAACCAGTTGATCATATTGATACCAATATCCAAATTACCACCTGTCGTGATGAAGGTATTAGATAAGAAATTGCCATTACCAACAACCAAAACTCTCTGCCCTTTTTTACCATATGTTCTCTGAAGTGCTACTGCAATATTAATTGGACCAGGTTTATCTTTATTTTTATCAAAAGTTACTTTTTGATTTTTACCAAGTGGTGAAGATTCTAACCAGCCATTGGGAGAAACCTCAATTAACTTACTTACCTCCCAACCATTTTCAAATGAATTTTTAGCATTCACTTCATATGCATTTGAAAATATTGTCCTAAGCATAAAGTTTTTAGTAATGGCATGAACTCCATAAGCAGATGCAAAAGAAACGTTCTCATCAGCTCCTTCAAGTTTTGCTGTTGGGTCCACTACACGTCCGCTTGAAACAGAAAGTCCGAGGTAAGAAGCAACCTCTTCTAGCCCGTGAAAATTATTATCATCGAGGAGCCAAAGTAAATTTCCACCTGATTCTAAAAACTTTTTAATCTTTTTTACCTCAAGGGAAGAGATATTTTTTTGTGGACTAGCGATAACTAACATTACCCCATTTAAAGGTACTTCTGATTCAACTGTGAGGTTTGGATTTGCAAATTTAAAACCCTTAGATTCTAGTTGCTTGCCGAATTCACCGATATCATTATTTTTCAGGCCAATTAAATTTCTTTCACCATGACCATCTAAATACATAATCGCCTGCTGATTCGTTCTAGATAGACGAATAAAAAGATTAGTCATTTCCTGCTCTGCAAAAGGCGGGCTAATATGTTCAGATCTTTTTTGGTACTCGACTACAACTTCACCATCTACTTTAATACCCATTTCTTGAGCTAATTTTGGTTCTTCTATAGGGCTAATAAATTTAATATTGATATCAGGTTTTGTTCTTTGATATCTTGCCATGAAGTTAATAATACCTTGCCTAAAGGTATCTCCATTATTGACATCATCTTTAGAAGCAAAAACGCTAATTGTGATTGGTGCCCTCATTTGCTTTAAAACGTTGATACTCCCAGTTGTCAGAGTATTACGATTGGCCTGTGTAATATCTTTTGAAAATTTATATTGGTTTGCAAGAAAGCCTAACAAAAAGACCAAAATAATAAAAAGAATAACAAAAAAACTATTCTGAATGAGAATTTGTAATCTTAATTTTGCATTAATTTTCATAAATATTTATCCACGAAGCCTGTCAGCATCGAGACGTCTTATCGTTAATATTAAAAATGTTGATATAAATAAAAAGAAATACATTAAATCTGAACTGTCGATAAGACCTCTTGAAAAGCTTTGGAAATGCTTCATGAGTGATAAATAAGCAAACCAGTGATTAGGGTCACTTGCAAAAAAACGTTCTAAAATCGTTAATGCAAAAAGTGAAATAAAACTTAGTATTGCTGCAATAATTGGCTGTTGAGTTAAACTTGAAAAATAAATACCTAATGCGGAAAAACTTGCCACTAGAAGCCAAAGACCTAAAGAATTTGCTATGAGGTAACCAAAATCTATATCTGCCCAAATATTCAGCGTTAATAGCATAAGAAAAATATAAAGCACGAGAATACTTAAAAAAACAATCAATCCTAGAAACTTCCCTAAAACAATTTCAGTGAGTGAAATTGGTGCGCTAAATAAAAATGGTAAGGTCTGACTTCTCCTTTCCTCACTGATGAGACGCATTGTCAAGAGAGGGACTGCAAAAAGCATAATAAAAGATGCGACGCCATAGACAGTTTGACCAACAAATATGGTTACGCCCACACGCTCAGCAGGTCTTATAGCACCGGACATTACCTCAAAATAATTATTCACCCCTGTAAGATAGTAGCTACCAAATGCCATCATAAGAAGTGCGAGAATAATCCATCCCATTGGGGACGCAAATAAACTTTTAAGTTCTTTTCTTGCAATATTTAAAATCATATTTAGTTACCATTCACGTTCATTTAATTTGTTTATTTTCAGTTAGCTGCACAAAAATATCTTCGAGACTTGTCTGGTCTGGTGAAATTTGATATAGACCCCAATGATTTTTCACCGACAGTTCGACAATTTCCTCTGATGGTGGCTGCTTATTTTGAAAGTGTATACGATAAAAACCTGACTCTGCTTTTTCGACTTTTACTACACCTTTGAGTTCTTCTAGAGTTGATAGAGCAGGTGCTTTTGAAAAACCCACTAATAGCTTATTGCCCTGTCGATGTTGCTTTAATTCGTCAATCGATCCATGGAAAACTAAATTTCCTTTATCAATAATTTGTACTCGATCACACACCATTTCAACTTCGGGAAGAATATGTGTAGACAAAATAACACTATGTATTTTTCCTATTTCGCGAATAAGTGATCTGATCTCTCTAATTTGGATAGGGTCTAGGCCTACGGTAGGTTCATCAAGAATTACTACTAATGGATTATGAATAATTGCCTGAGCAATTGCGACGCGCTGTTGATAACCATTGGATAAGTTTTCAATCAATCGTTTACTCATATGACTGAGACCACATTTTTGTTTTGCAATATCTACAGCTTTTTTAATTTGTTTACTGGGGACATTGTGAAGACGAGCAGCAATAGTTAAAAACTCATCAACCGTAAACTCTTTATATATTGGACGCATTTCTGGCAAATAACCAATAAGTGCCTTTGCCTCTTTTGGGTTTTCAATCATATCGATACCACAAATTTTTACCGTACCAATTGAAGGGGCTAGATTACCTGTCAACATTCTCATGGTAGTAGACTTACCTGCCCCATTAGGTCCTAAAAAACCTAAAACTTCTCCCTTTTCTAAGTGAAAACTTACATTTTTAACAGCCTCACGGCCACCAAAAAGACGAGTTAGCTCAATAGCTTCGAGGGTTAAATTAGACATGGGAGTTATTTTGAATTTTTTTTGAAAAAATGAATCGTAGATTATACATATGTTAAATATTGTAATACTTTATTAAATTATACATTTTTCTTATCGACTAAATTATCAGATAATTAGTTTAAACTATCAAAGAAATCAAATTTCAGGAAATTTTATGCTTCATTACAGAATACTCACACTCATTACTCTTTTAATTTTTGCGCTGCTGGCTAATGCAAAAGCAAATCCCACTAATTCTGAATATCATTATACCAATCCTGATCATGTTTTTAGACTTTTATTGGCTGAAATAGCCTCCCAACGTGGCGAGCTTAATCTTGCAAGCGAAATTTTTTTGGATCTAGCTAAACAAATAGAGAGTCCTCTCTTAGCAGAGCGAGCTACAAGACTCTCAAACTATACCAAAAACGGCAAGATAGCTTTAGAAGCCTCCAAAATTTGGAATGAGCTTGATAAAGATTCCATCGACGCACAGCAAGTTCGAACTGAAATTCTTATAGTAAATAATAAACTCAGTGAAGCTAAACCAATTCTTCAAAAACTCTTACTTAAAGAAAAAACAAGGGCCAGTGGTTTCTTGTACCTAAACAGCCTACTTTCCAGAGTACCGGATAAAAAATCAGTATTAACTCTGGTAAATGAACTAGCCCAACCCTATCCCAAGTTAGCGGAGGCACATTTTGCTGTGGCTCATGCAGCCCTGCTAATTAAAGATCAAAAAATATATGAAAAGGAGTTGGTTGCTATTAGTCAAATCAAACCAGACTGGGAAATGCCTATATTATTTAAAGGGCAAGTGCTGGCGCAAGAAAATCCTGAAAAAGCACTTAATTTTTATAGCGAATTCTTAAATAAATATCCAAAATCAAACGACGTTAGACTTGAGTATGCAAAACTACTTACAAACGGCCGAAAATTTAAGGAAGCAAAAAGTGAATTTATAAAGCTTGTTAATACTGCGAATAGTTCTGCTGAAATAACGACCGCTGTAGGTCTTTTGTCCGTTGAGATTGAGGATTATGATCTTGCGGAGAAATATTTTTTACTAAGCCTTAAAAGAAAACCTAAAGATAATAACCAGATATTTATCTACCTTGCCAAAATAGCAGATAAAAGGAATCAGAATGAAGCGGCTTTAAATTGGCTTAACAAAGTAATGAGTGGCCCCCACTTTGTTGAATCAAAACTTTTGACAGCTGAAATGATTGCAAAAAAAGAATCTGTCGATAAAGCCCTAGATTTTTTAAATATGCTAAAGGTTAATGCACCAGAAGAAAAATTAACTATTATTCAGTCGAAAATATCATTTCTCTCTAGATCTAATCGCTTTCAAGAAGCATTTCAAATGATGCAAAATGAGGACCAAAACTTCTCTAAATCACCTGAATTTAAATTTGATTATGCACTTATTGCAGACAAATTAAAAAAGTATGATTTGATGGAAAAAGTTTTAAGGGATGCTATTAGATTAAAACCAGATTTTGCTGCTGCTTATAATGCACTTGGATATTCATTTGCTGATAGAAATATTAATTTAGAGGAAGCAAAAAAAAATATTGAGATTGCTTTATCCATTTCACCAAATAATCACTATTTTTTAGACAGTATGGGTTGGCTATATTTTAGATTGGGTAAATTTGATTCAGCTCTTTCTTTTATTCAAAAAGCTTATGATGTGCAAGCAGACCCCGAAATCGCTGGGCATCTTGGTGAGATTTTATGGGCTCAGGGGAAAAAAAATGAAGCTAATGATATTTGGCAGTCGTCACTTCAGTCCTTTCCTGACAATGAAATTCTAAAAGAAACTCTTAAGAGATTTTATTAATTTTCATGGGCTAAAGATCAATTGAATTTAAAAAATGCTTTAATTCTTATCGTTACATTTTTTCTCACAGCTTGCTCAACATTTAATAATCCTCTTGATATATTCAAATCTAGTGTTCCTGTTATCGAAACATCCCAGGTACCTGATGCAAATCAACCTATCGAACAATTTACTATCAAAGCAAAATTTGCTTACTCGAGAGATTCCAAAGGGGGTTCGGGCCGACTGATCTGGCGCTATGAAAATAATCAAGATGAAATTGATATCTTTTCACCTTTTAATAACCAAATTGCAAAAATAATTTATGCGCCTAATGAAAAGAAAATTATTGACACTAATGGAAAGATTTTATCTGGTAATGATTTTGATCAGTATATAGAATCTTTATTTGGAAAAAATATCCAACCAGATCTTTTTAGGCATCTCATTACTAATAATGTGGAGCGTATAAAAGATTTGCGCAAAGAAGATAATGGAGTCAATCGCACAACCCATTTTTATAATAACGAATGGAATATTGTGATTGACGCATTTAAAACCCAAGATAATCTTACTATTCCATCCAAAATATCTCTAACCCACGATACATTTAGTTTTAATTTTATTTTAGAAGAGATTATCAGCATTGCTGGCAAATGACCTAAAAAAAAATGGCTATAGGGAATTTTTAGCGCCAGCTAAATTAAACCTATTTCTTCATGTCATTAATAAAAGAACTGATGGTTATCACAATATTCAAACAATCTTTCAGCTTATTGACCTATGCGACAGTATTTTTATCAAAACAAATACTTCTGGGACTATTCGTCGTGTTTCTGAGCACTCTATGATTCAAGAAAACGATGATCTAACTATAAAGGCGGCTCAATTATTAAAGCCTTTTGCAGAAAATAAATTTGGTGCAGATATTTTTATTAAAAAAAATATCCCTATGGGTGCAGGACTTGGCGGGGGAAGTTCAGATGCCGCAACAACTCTAATTGCTCTAAATAACCTGTGGCGATGTAAACTTAAGCAAAGAAAACTCCAAGAATTAGCTCTTGAGCTAGGTGCTGATGTGCCATTCTTTATCTTTGGCCAAAATGCCTGGGCTGAGGGTGTAGGAGAAAAACTCAGTCCCTTCTGCAACCCAATGCAGAATTATCTTATTATTGCCCCCAATGAAAGGGTGTCTACCAAAGAGGTTTTTGAGTCACTTGAATTGACAAAAGACCGTATTCCATTGAAAATAGCAGGCTTTTCGGGTGAATTGGACCTTAAAAATTTAGCCAACGACTTAGAAAAGGGGGTCTTAAAAAAATTTAAAGGTATTTCCCTGGTTTTTGACTGGTTAAACCAGTTTGGCTTCGCAAAAATGACGGGTTCAGGATCATGCATTTTTATCTCTTTAAATTCGGTAGATGTTGGAAAAGCAATATTAGAAAAAAGACCTAAAGACCTCATAGGCTTCATAGTTAGTGGATTAGATTACCACCCGCATTTAAATATAGTGCTGGGAACAGAAAAACCATAGGGGAGTCGCCAAGCTGGTTAAGG
>SYKG01000023.1 GCA_005797835.1 Methylotenera sp. | reverse complement strand
TAAAAAGTATTGTAGTTGCTCGGGTAATAGGCTCTGTTAGGCTTTTGAAAACTTGGTCAGGATTTTGGGGTTCGAGGAGTTTAGTCCATCGAGATATTTTTTTTCGCATTTATTTTTAAAATAGTAAGAGTAAATTAAAAGATATTTTATATATTATAGCCTTTCAAAAGTATTCTTGATTGTTTGAGGCTTAAACTCAGAATAGATTATATTTTTTGAATTAAGTCTGAAGAGACGCCATAAGGGGATCGTGTCGGACTTGCTAAAGGTAATATCTAAAGTCCAAAATATAAATGGTGGGTCGGGCGAGGATCGAACTCGCGACAAACGGATTAAAAGTCCGCTGCTCTACCAGATGAGATACCAACCCATATAAAAAGCATTGAATTATCCGTTATTGAACCAAATTGGTCAACAAGGATTGTGGGAGTTAACGTCTAAGGCCGGGTATTCTGCCAGCCATACCACGCATAAGCTTTCCTAAACCACCTTTTGAAAACATTTTCATCATCTTTTGCATTTCTTCAAACTGATTAAGAACACGGTTTACGTCTTGAACCTGAACACCAGATCCCATAGCAATTCTTTTCTTTCTTGTAGCTTTAATCAATTCAGGTTTCCTTCTTTCAAGAGGCGTCATTGAACTAATAATTGCCTCTATGTGACGAAGTGATTTGTCACCATCCTCAGAATTAATTTTAGATGCAGCATTTGTAAATTGAGCAGGCATTTTATCCATAAGCGCACTCACCCCTCCCATTTTTTTCATCTGCCCTATTTGGTTTCTAAAGTCCTCTAAATCGAAATTTTTTCCTGACTTAACTTTTTCTGCTAGCTTCTCAGCTTCTTTAATATCTAATGTTTTCTGTGCGTCTTCTACAAGACTGACAATATCCCCCATACCAAGAATTCTGGATGACATTCTTTCAGGATGGAAAGGTTCAAGACCATTAATTTTCTCACTTATACCTATATATTTAATAGGCTTTCCGGTTACTTGTCGCACAGATAAAGCTGCTCCTCCCCGTGTATCACTATCTAACTTAGTTAAAACAATACCTGTCAGAGGGAGAGCATCGCCAAAAGCTTTTGCTGTATTGACTGCATCTTGTCCTTGCATCGCATCTACAACAAATAAAGTTTCGATTGGATTTAATTTTTTATGAAGTGCTTTGATTTCATCCATCATTTCAACGTCAATACCCAAACGACCTGCTGTATCAAAAATCACTACATCAAAAAAATGTTTTTTTGCATAATCAATCGTTTCGGATGCAATCTTTAATGGCTTCTGATTAGGGTTTGAATCAAAACATTCAATGTTTAGACTTTTAGCAAGTGTTTTAAGTTGATCAATTGCTGCGGGACGGTATATATCGGCACTTGCAAGCAATACTTTTTTCTTTTTTTCAATAAGTAGTTTAGCAAGCTTGGCAGAAGTGGTTGTCTTACCGGAACCCTGGAGGCCAGCCATTAGAATAATAGCTGGAGGAGTAACGTTGAGTTCTAGGGAGACATTTTGATCGCCCATAAGAGCGGTGAGTTCATCTTGAACAATTTTAATAATTGCTTGTCCGGGGGAAAGGCTTTGCAATACTTCAACACCCAGCACTTTTGTTTTAACACAATCAATAAAATCTTTTACAACAACCAAAGCGACATCTGCTTCAATTAGAGCAATTCTTACTTCACGCATAGCATCACTGATATTTTGCTCAGTGAATCTCGCTTGCCCACGAATCGTTTTAATTATGCTTTGTAATCGGTCTGTAAGATTTTCTAACATGGATGCACCCTGTTTTAAGTTAACTCTTTACTATGTACATGGTATATTAAACCTTTAAACACCAATCAAAAATTATGAGAATTTGGTTACCTATTTTAATCGCTTGTTTGTGCTATCTCACACCAAGTTTTTTGCTTTTTAAGAAATCAACGTCAGATAAAAAGCTAATTAATTTTAATACGCTTCTCATAGCTTTTGGCTTGGTAGCTCATTTTATAATTCTCAAAGCCAGCGTATCTTTTAACCCAATCAATCTAAGTTTTTCTAATGCGCTTATTACGACGTCATTCTTTAGTATTTTGATTTTTTGGGCACTTAATTTTAATAAAAATTTTAACTATCTGCAGCCTTTTTTACTTATACCATCAGTCCTCTTATTGCTGATACACCCCTTATTCTTAACAACTCACTTTCTAACAACCAATTTATCACCACTATTTATCACACATATCATTATCGCTTTATTAGCCTATAGCTTATTTACTTTTGCAGCCTACTTATCCATATTTATTCTATTTTTTGAAAAAAAATTACATCAAAAAAAGAAAATAGATGCACTTTTAAGTGGTTCGCAGCCATTAATTGAAATGGAAAATTTTCTTTTTAATATCAATAAAATTGGCTTTATTCTATTAGCTATAACACTTGTAAGTGGCATTTTATTTTCTGAGCAAGTTTTTGGAACGCCACTACAATTTAACCATAAAACTGTTTTTTCAATATTAGCTTGGTTTATTTATGGGCTCGTTTTATTAGGAAAGAGACTCTATGGTTGGCGGGGAAGAAAATCAATCTATATTTCACTGACCGCTTTTTTATTTCTTTTGCTGTCATATCTTGGAAGCAAATTCGTTCTAGAAATTATTCTTCATAGATAACATATTATCTTAGAGAAATTTGCGGCCACCCCTTAGATTTCGCATATTCTGTCAAAATTTCGTCAGAATCAACGGCAATGGGATGCGTCACTTTTTTCATGAGAGGTAAATCGTTATGAGAGTCGCTATAAAAGTAGGACTTCTCAAAAGCAGTTAATGTTAAATTTTTACTTTTGAGCCAAGCTTCTAGACGTATAACCTTGCCCTCTTGAAAAGAAGGCAGCCCTATAACTTTCCCTGTAAATTCCCCTTCTTTTTCTTCTGGGTCTGTACCTATTAAATTTTCAATCGCAAATAATTCAGCAATAGGTTTAGTAATGAAACTATTGGTTGCTGTAATCACAATAAGTAAGTCGCCGGCTTCACGATGCTTATTGACTAACGCATAAGCTTTATCCGTAATCATAGGTTTAATCACCTCTTCTACATATTTTTTTAGTAGTTGATTAAGAAGGCTTCTTGAATTCTTTGAGAGTGGCTCGAATACAAATTCACAATACGCATATACATCGAGCGAACCTGATTTATACTCAGCATGAAACTTATCGTTTCTTTCGGCATGCGTTACTTTATCCAAATAGCCTTCTTTAATAAGAAATCTATTCCAGTTATGATCGCTATCGCCAGCTAAAATAGTATTGTCTAAATCAAAAAGCGCTAAATTCAAATTAATCTCTCGACCTGAGGATGGGCACGTTCTGATTTAGAATGGAGTTTATTTAATCCATTGATGTAGGCTTTAGCAGATGCAATCACAATATCTGTATCAGAGCCTTGACCATTTACAATTCGACCGCCCTTTGCCAATCTAACAGTCACTTCACCTTGAGCATCGGTACCACTTGTAATGTTATTTACAGAATATAGTTGAAGCTCTGAACCTGATTTTGCAATTTTTTCAATAGCTTTAAATGTGGCATCTACAGGGCCGCCGCCAGATGACTCGGCAAATACTTCTTGTCCATTTTCAGAAATTTTAATTTCTGCATGAGGCGTTGTACCTGTTTCTGACATGGCTTTTAAATGTATCAATTTATAATATTCAGTCGCTTCAGAGATATATTCTTCACTCATAAGCGCATGGAGATCTTCATCAAAAATTTCTGATTTCTTATCTGCTAAATCTTTAAATCTTGCAAATGCGGCATTAATAATATCTTCTGATTGAATTTCAATTCCCAATTCATGGAGTCTAGTTTTAAATGCATTACGACCTGATAATTTTCCAAGCGATATTTTATTTGCACCCCAGCCTACATCCTGAGCTCGCATAATTTCATATGTTTCTCTATGTTTTAAAACACCGTCTTGATGAATACCTGACTCGTGTGCAAAAGCATTTGCCCCCACAATCGCCTTATTTGGCTGAACAGGATAACCTGTAATTGTTGAAACCAATCTTGAAGTTGGCACAATTTGAGTGGTATCAATACTTGTAGTTAAATTAAATAAGTCTTTTCTGGTTCTTACTGCCATCACAACTTCTTCTAAACTTGCGTTACCAGCTCTTTCCCCCAGCCCATTAATCGTGCATTCAACTTGTCTTGCACCATTCGATACGGCCGCAAGTGAATTTGCAACTGCCATGCCAAGGTCATTATGACAATGTGTGGACCATATGACTTCTGAAGCATTTTCAACTTGGTCTATAAGTGTTTTCATACGATCACCCCAAACACCTGGAATTGAATATCCCACAGTATCTGGTACGTTCATTGTTTTAGCGCCAGCTTTAATCACAGCATTAAAAACTTTTACTAAAAAATTAATTTCAGATCGCACCGCATCTTCAGCAGAAAACTCAACATCATCGGTATATTCTAAAGACCATTTGACAGCTTGAACAGCTCGATCTAATACCTCATCTTCTGACATACGAAGTTTATTTTCCATATGAATTTTGCTTGTCGCAATAAATGTATGAATACGCCCTTTTTTTGCATTTTGAATTGCTTCTCCAGCTTTACGAATATCATTCTCAAGGGCTCGTGCTAATGAACAAATAGTTGATTCCTTGATGTTTTTTGCAACAGCCTTCACAGACTCAAAATCTCCTGGGCTTGCCGCCGCAAATCCTGCCTCAATGACATCAACACCTAGTTTTTCAAGCTGTCTTGCAATACGTAACTTTTCTTCCTGGGTCATAGAAGCACCCGGACTTTGTTCCCCGTCTCTTAATGTGGTATCAAAAATAATGAGTTTGTTATTTTGAATTTCTTGTTGCATTCACTGAGCCTTATTTTTTAAATTTAAAATTTCTAATGAAATTGAAAAACCCTGACAAAAAGTAACAGCCCACCACAATGAAAATAGCTTCCGGCGGGCTATAAGAAACTAGTACAAATGGTAAAATAATTAATAATATTGCGACGAATGGAACACTATTTCTAAGATTAATATCTTTACCACTATAAAATCTAATCTCACTTACCATTGAAAGTGCAATCAGTATTGTGAATGACCAAGAGACCCATTTCATTTGAATCATATTAAAAAATATCTCACTTCCACTAAAGCCATTTTCATTGGATACCCAAACGAAACTCACAAGCAATGCGGCTGCGGCCGGACTTGGTAAACCAAAAAAGTATTTTTTTTCATCATGATCTAATTTCACATTAAAGCGTGCGAGCCTAAAAGCTGCGCAACAACAATAAACAAATGCTGCTATCCAGCCTAATTTTCCTAGAGGCTTTAATGCCCAGACATAGAGAATAAGTGCAGGTGCAACACCAAAAGAAACCATATCAGAGAGACTATCGTACTCAGCTCCAAATGCACTTTCAGTATTTGTAAGTCTTGCAACACGTCCATCTAGTCCATCCATAATAATGGCAATAAAAACTGCAATTGCTGCCAGCTCATACTTACCGTTCATCGCTTGCACGATTGAATAGAATCCAGAAAATAAGGAGGTTGTTGTAATAAAATTAGGGAGCAAATAAAAAGTATGCCTACTAATTTTATTTCTTAATAAATCTTCTTTATTTTTTCGAATACTTTTAAACTTTTTCATGAGCCTTTTTTGAAGTGACGACTTAGTCTTTTAGTATAACAAAGCTTTAACAATTTCATTAATTCTAATTTATACTCATTGACTTACCTCATAGCGAGCTCAAAATTAAAGATGCAATTTAAACTCATTAAAAAAGATGGGAAAGCAAGACGAGGCGAACTAAAGCTTCAGCATGGCACCCTGCAAACGCCTGTATTTATGCCTGTAGGCACCTATGGTGCTGTCAAGTCTTTAAGTCCTCAAGATTTAGAATCGATTGGTTTTGAAATTATCCTAGGTAATACTTTTCATCTATGGCTTCGTCCAGGATTAGAAACTATTGCAGCTTTAAAAGGTTTGCATAATTTCATCCAATGGCATCAATCTATTCTGACAGACTCTGGTGGTTTTCAGGTATGGAGTCTTGGCAAAATGAGAAAAATTACTGAGGAAGGTGTGGAATTTAAATCCCCTATTAATGGTGATACTTGCTTCTTAAGTCCGGAAGAATCTATGCGAATTCAAAAAGTACTAAATTCAGATATTGTCATGATCTTTGACGAATGCACACCTTATCCAGCTTCTTATGAAGAAGCTGCAAATTCCATGCAACTGAGTCTAAAATGGGCTTATAGAAGTAAAGTAGCTCACGAAAAAAATAAAAATGCTTTATTCGGAATTATTCAAGGGGGTATGTTCGCAGATCTCAGAGAACAATCACTTAATGAATTAAAAAAAATCAATTTTGATGGTTATGCAATTGGAGGATTATCCGTTGGGGAACCCAAAGAAGAAATGCAAAAAGTCATTGCTTCAATTGCCCCCAAAATGCCTGAGGATAAGCCACGCTATCTGATGGGGGTTGGAACTCCGGAAGACATTATTGGAGCAATTGATCATGGTATTGATATGTTTGATTGCGTTATGCCCACAAGAAATGCGAGGAATGGTTGGCTATTCACTAAATACGGTGACTTAAAGCTTAAAAATACTCAGTATAAAAATGATTCAAATCCAATCGATATTGATTGCGGATGTTATACATGCCAAAACTATTCGCGCGCCTATCTTCATCATCTTTTTAAAATTGGAGAAATGCTAGGCTCTCGCCTAAACACCATCCATAACTTGTTTTATTATCAAAAAATAATTCAAGAGGCTAGGCTTGCGATCGCAAATGGCACATTTGAAACTTATAGAAAAATATTCCATCAAAACCGTCAACGTGGCATTCAATAAATGCCTGCTGTGTTAAAATTAACCCTTTAAAATTAATTACCTGTAGGAAATATAAATGTTTATAAGTCTCGCATTAGCTGCCGATACTCCTCCCACTGATCTTATGAGCTTTCTGCCATTTATCATCATTTTTGTGCTTTTTTACTTTATGTTAATACGACCACAAATGAAACAAGCTAAAGTCCATAAATTGATGATTGAGTCACTCAAGAAAGATGATGAAATCGTAATTAATGGTGGCGTGCTTGGTAAAGTTATTAAAATAAAAGATCAGTTTGTAACATTAGAAATTGCAACTGGGACTCAGATTCATATCCAGAAACAATCTGTTCAAAGCTTGCTACCCTCAGGCACTATAAAATCAATCTAATTTCTGAAGTGACAACTTAAGTTAATAATGAATCAATATCCTAAATGGAAATATGGCCTCGTCTTAATTGCAATTTTTATTGGCCTTATTTACTCCATTCCTAATTTTTTTGGGGAATCACCTGCAGTTCAGATCATGCCAAAAAAAACTTCAGATAAGTTAGATTTATCTATTTTAGCGACGATTGAAGGTAGTCTAAAAGAAGCAAATCTTTCTTTGGATGGTATTGTGCAGGAACCGAATGGCATCAAAGTTAAATTTACAAGCCCTGATAGCCAAGTTAAAGCAAAAGATATTCTTCAAAATACATTAGGAAATAATTATGTGATCGCGCTCAACCTTGTCTCTAAATCACCCTCATGGTTATCCAAAATTGGGGCCCTTCCAATGTATCTGGGTCTTGATTTAAGAGGTGGCGTGCACTTTCTACTTCAGGTGGATATGAAAGCAGCGGCAGAAAAAACAGCCGAAAGCTATTTAAATGATTTTCGCATGGCACTTAGAAAAGAACGTATTTCATATTCAGGCGCTTCAAGATTAAATCAAATTATAAAACTTCAATTCGAAAGCCAAGAGGAATTAGAAAAAGCAAAAAAACTTATCAGAGTAAATTATCCAGATTTAATGGTTAATGAGTCTTCTTCAGGAAAAGATAAAATACTTGATATTGGTATGAGCGACATGGGTAGGAAAAAAATTCAAGAGTTTGCGCTTAAACAAAACTTACAGACACTGCATAACCGTATCAATGAACTCGGTGTTGCAGAACCCATTATTCAACAGCAAGGTTTGGATCGAATCGTTGTTCAGCTTCCAGGTGTTCAAGATACTGCTAAAGCTAAAGAAATTCTTGGGCGTACTGCAACACTCGAAATAAGATTAGTCGATGAGGATAAAACAGATATTGCTACTTTAGAAAGTGCTGAAAAAGGGAATGCCCCCTTTGGAGATGATCTTTTTAAAGATAGGGATGGTAGAGCCATTCTTGTTAAGAAAAATGTATTTCTTACAGGGGACAGAATTACTGATGCTGGACCTGGAGTGGATCAACAAACTGGAAGATCTGTAGTGCATGTGACACTGGATGGACGAGGAGCAACTATATTTAAACAAGTTACACGAGAAAATGTAGGAAAACGTTTAGCCATTCTTTTAATAGAGAAGGGACAAACAGAAGTGGTCACAGCCCCAGTAATCCAGCAAGAAATTGGTGGTGGTCGCGTACAAATTTCTGGAATGAATAGTCCCCAAGAAGCCACTGATATTTCTCTCTTGTTGAGAGCTGGAGCTCTTGCAGCGCCCATGCAAATTATTGAAGAGCGAACAGTCGGTCCAAGCATGGGAGAAGAAAATATTAAACGTGGTGTTCACTCGACATTATGGGGATTTGCAGCTATTTCTGTGATGATGATTGTCTATTACATGCTCTTTGGCGGTGTATCTATTTTCGCTCTTGCTGTGAATTTATTATTATTGGTAGCTTTATTATCTATCCTTCAAGCCACTCTTACACTTCCCGGTCTAGCAGCAATTGCTTTGGCGTTAGGTATGGCAATCGATGCAAACGTTCTCATTAATGAAAGAATTAGGGAAGAACTTAGAAATGGCAACACACCTCAAGCAAGTATTCATGCAGGTTATGACCGAGCTTTTGATACCATTCTAGACTCTAACGTTACCACGTTAATTGCGGGGCTTGCTTTATTTTTGTTCGGCACTGGCCCTATTAAAGGATTTGCTGTTGTTCACGTGCTTGGTATTCTAACTTCAATGTTTAGTGCCATTTTAGTGTCAAGAGCCCTTGTAAATATTCTTTACGGCTATCGTCGTAAAACTAATAAATTATCTATTGGGCAAATTTATAGGCCTGATCAAGGATAATTATGGAATTATTTAGAATAAAAAAAGATATCCCCTTTATGAGTTATGGTCGCTTAACAACAGCCATCTCTCTCATTACATTCATAATTGCTATTATCCTCTTATTTATTAAAGGTCTTAATCTCGGTGTGGATTTTACTGGCGGCACACTTATGGAAGTAACTTATAGCCACCCAGCAGAAATCGATAAAATACGCAAAGTCATGGATAAAATTGAACTCAAAGATGCAACGGTTCAAAATTTTGGCACAAGTAAAGATGTTCTCATTCGCTTACCCATTCGACAGGATTTATCTATTGCGCAATTATCAGAAAAAGTTTCCAGTGCGCTTATTGAAAGTGATAAAGACACAAAAATACAGAGGGTAGAATCTGTAGGATCTCAAGTAGGTGAGGAGCTTTATGCAAATGGGGCGCTCGCTTTACTTCTCGTTTGCTTTGGAATTATAGCTTATCTCGCACTAAGGTTTGAATGGCGTTTTGCGGTCGCGGCTGTCATTGCTAATATGCATGATGTCATTATTATTTTAGGCTTTTTTGCATTTTTCCAATGGGAATTTAACTTGACTGTTCTCGCAGCTATCCTAGCTGTCTTGGGTTATTCTGTAAACGAATCAGTCGTTGTTTTTGATCGCGTCAGAGAAAACTTTAGAAAAATGAGAAAAGCAAGTGTGGTTGAAATTATTGACAACGCCATCACGAGAACAATGTCTCGTACTGTCATCACGCATCTTATGACTCAAACTATGGTTTGCTCCATGCTATTCTTTGGTGGAGAAACACTTCATAATTTTTCTCTTGCGTTAACTATTGGGATTTTATTTGGTATCTATTCATCAGTTCTTGTAGCATGTCCGATTGCCATGTGGCTTGGAGTAACTCATCGCAATCTCGTTCAAGATCAACCTAAAGAAAATCAGTCGAAAGAAATCAATCCTTAAATTCTTTTTATCCTTTGAATAGCCTTTCTATAAATTACCTACTTGTCCTTCTGATAGCATTAGTTGCTATCACAGCTTTTTTTTCCCTTGCAGAAACAAGCTTGATGACACTCAATCGTTACAGGTTAAAATATTTAGTGGCCCAGGGTTATCATGCTGCAAAACTTACGCAAAAACTTCTTTCTTCGACTGATAAACTTCTAGGTGTCATTTTGCTATGTAAGGAATTTGCCAGCGCTGCTTCTGCAATGCTTGTGACGTTGATCACAGTAAGACTTTATGGGGAGGGACAAGTGGCGCTTATGACAGCAACACTCGTGACTACATTTTTGATCCTCATTTTTGGTGAAGTTTCACCCAAAGTAATTGCTGCGTCTAAACCTGAGCGATTTGCTTTTTTTTGTAGTTATATACTCTACCCTCTTTTAAAAATTCTCTACCCTATTGTTATTTTTATAAACTTCTTTGTATTAAGTTTTGTAAAAATATTTAATGTCAAAATTGACTTTAATAATAATCTCCACAAAATTTCCATGGATGAGTTAAGAAGTATTATTTCTGAAGCTAGCCAATTCATCCCTAATCAGCACCGTAAAATACTACTTAATCTATTTGAGCTTGAGCGAATCACTGTAGATGACATTATGATTCCCTATACTCTTGTCGAATCTATTGACTTTGATTTAAGGGATGAAGAAATTATTCAAAAGTTACTTACGTTTAAACATAGCAAAATATTAGTCAAAAAAAATTCTCCTGAAACTATTTTAGGCTTACTGAATATACAAAAAATTATCAAACAACTTAAAATAGATGACACATTAAGTAAAATTAAAAAGGATGATTTAAAGATACTTATTTCTAAACCTTACTTTATTCCATCAGGCACACCTTTATATACCCAAATGCAAAACTTCCAAGATAAGAAAGAAAGAGTGGGTTTAATTGTAAATGAGCATGGAGAATTTATTGGACTTTTGAGTTTTGAGGACATTCTAGAGGAAATTGTGGGTGAATTTAATTTAGATTTAATTTCCAAATCATCAAAATTCAATAAAGACAAAGATGGGGCATGGATTGTAGATGGGAGTGTAACAATTCGCACACTTAATCAAAAATTAAATCTTCAGTTTCCAATTGATGGGCCGAAAACACTAAATGGTTTAGTGTTAGAATACTTTGAGGACATTCCTGAACAAAATACAAGTTTTAAAATAGATAACTATACCTTAGAAGTTCTTCAATCTCATGAACGGATTGTGAAGAGTATAAAAATATATCCCCTAGAGTAAATTTGTTAAGATTTTTTAAAAGAATTGCTTGAGTTTTTATTTTTTTTGATCACAATAATCATTAGGGTTTAGCTGATGCCAAAAATAAATGCAACTGAAGATGTGCAGCTTAGTCCAAAAAAAGTTAAGACTAAGCTTCCTAGTATGTTTAAAGTTATTATTCTGAATGATGACTATACCCCTATGGAATTTGTTGTAGATACCATTCAGCGTTTTTTTAATAAAAGTTTTGATGAAGCTAAGCGTATAATGTTAAGAATACATACAGAGGGTTTAGGTGTATGTGGAATATTCCCTCAAGATATTGCCGAAACAAAAATGAATCAGGTGTTAAACTATGCAAAAGAACACCAGCATCCTTTAAATTGTATTATTGAAAGAGTTAATTAAACTTAAATTATGATAGCTCAAGAACTCGAAGTAAGCCTTCATATGGCATTTATGGACGCAAGACAAAAGCGTCATGAGCTTATTTCGGTTGAACATTTACTTCTTGCGATGCTGGACAATCCGTCTGCAGCGGAAATTCTTAAGGCTTGTGGCTCAAATATTGAAACACTAAGAAATGAATTAATACAGTATATAGATGACCACACTCCTATCATATCTGGTGAAGATGAAGTAGATACGCAGCCGACGCTTGGATTTCAAAGAGTTATTCAAAGAGCAATGCTTCATGTTCAATCTTCAGGTAAAAAAGAAGTTACTGGCGCAAATGTTATAGTTGCAATTTATGGAGAAAAAGATTCGCATGCTGTTTACTTTCTTCATCAACAGGGTATAACGCGACTTGATGTGGTAAATTTTATTGCACATGGTGTTTCTAAATTAAATGAAGGTGATATTAATAAAACATCTGTTGAACCAGAAAATGATCAGGAAACACCGACTAGCAAAGCTTTAGAAAGCTATACCATAAATCTGAATAAAATGGTTTTAGCTGGAAAAATTGACCCACTGATTGGGCGGGATTTAGAAATTGAGCGTGTTGTTCAAACCTTATGCAGACGAAGAAAAAATAATCCTCTTTTAGTTGGTGAAGCAGGTGTTGGAAAAACTGCTATTTCTGAAGGCTTAGCTAAGAGAATAGTAGACAAAGAGGTTCCTAATATTTTAGAAAATACAACAATATTTTCACTCGATATGGGGACCTTATTAGCAGGCACAAAATACCGTGGAGATTTTGAACAAAGACTTAAAGCTGTTATGAAAGAACTTAGCGAACATAAAGATGCTATTTTATTTATTGATGAAATTCACACCCTAATTGGAGCTGGCTCTGCAAGCGGAGGAACGCTTGATGCATCAAATCTTCTCAAACCTGCTTTATCAAACGGATCTATTAAATGTATTGGCGCAACGACTTATCAAGAATATAGAACAGTCTTTGAAAAAGACCGCGCCCTCTCAAGAAGATTTCAAAAAATTGATGTAGATGAGCCAAGTATTTTAGACACCATAAATATTCTTAAAGGTCTCAAAACCAGATTTGAAAAACATCATAATGTGAAATATTCTGTGGCAGCAATTAATAGTGCTGCGGAACTCTCTGCTAAATATATTAATGATAGGCACCTTCCTGATAAAGCAATTGATGTCATTGACGATGCTGGGGCTGCTCAAAGAATACTCCCAAAAAATAAACAAAAAAAAATAATCACTCATAAGGAAATTGAAGAAATTGTAGCTAAGATTGCTAAGATACCTCCCAAAAATATCTCCAATGATGACAAACAAGCTCTTAAAAATCTCGAGCGCGACCTTAAAGCTGTTATTTTTGGTCAAGACAAAGCAATAGAAAGTTTAGCGAGTGCAATGAAAATGACGAGAAGCGGATTGGGTATACCAAATAAACCCATTGGGAATTTTCTTTTTAGTGGGCCAACTGGCGTAGGAAAAACAGAAGTAGCTCGGCAACTTGCCTATATTCTGGGTATCGAACTCATTCGTATTGACATGAGTGAATATATGGAAAGGCATTCGGTTTCAAGACTGATCGGTGCTCCCCCTGGCTATGTAGGATTTGAGCAAGGCGGTCTAATGACTGAAGCTGTCAATAAACAGCCTTATTGTGTGCTACTTCTTGATGAAATTGAAAAAGCTCACCCTGATATTTTTAATATACTACTTCAAGTTATGGATCATGGATCATTAACAGATAGTAACGGAAGGAAAACAGACTTTAGAAATGTCACACTTATTATGACGACAAATGCTGGTGCAGAATCTATCTCAAAAAATTCTATGGGATTTACGCAGTCAAAAACAATTGGGGATGAACAAGCTGAAATCAAACGTTTATTTGCACCTGAGTTTAGAAATAGAATTGATGCAACTGTTTCTTTTGCATCACTCAGTCATGATGTTATTCTAAAAGTCGTTGATAAATTTCTTATGCAGTTGGAAGATCAGTTACATGAGAAAAAAGTTGACCCAACTTTCACAGATTCACTTAAATCTTATTTAGCCAAAAAAGGATTTGATCCAAATATGGGGGCAAGGCCAATGGCACGCCTTATCCAGGATACAATCAGAAAAGCGCTTGCTGACGAGCTACTTTTTGGTAAGCTCACTGGTGGGGGTAATGTAGTTATCGATATTGACAGCGATGATAAAGTAAAACTAATTTTCGAAGAAGAAAATAAAGTAATTCTTCAGGAATCTTAATTCTTTTTCATTATATCTTGAAACATTTTAGTATCTATTAAACCCTTAAGCCATTTTTTTAATGCTTGATACTTAGATTTTAAAAACCATTCCTTATCTACCAAATAAAATTGCCTTATAAAAGGAAAGATTGCTATATCAGCAATACTCAATCTTTCAGTCATCAAAAAATTTTTTGATTGCAATTTCTCATTCAATACATTTAAAAATTTTTCGCATTGAGAACGATAGTATTCTTTGGAATACTCTGGAAAACGATCTGAGTACTTATATTTATCTAAATTTTTCTTAAAATTAAGATCATTTTCATCAATAAGTTCACGGCTAAGATTATTATCATTTAAGATCCAACTTTCTGGATCAGATCTGCTAAGTGCCCATAACATTATCTCTAAGCTCTCTTCGATAATAATCCCATTTATATCCACCAGGACCGGGACTGTTCCTTTGGGACTTAAAGTTAAAAATTCGCTGGATTTATTTTTTAGTGAAATTTCTACAGCATCATAATCAATTTTGGCCTGATATAAAGCAAGTCTTGATCGAATAGCAAAGGGACAGCGCCTATAAGTATATAACTTTGGTTTAATCATTAACCAATTGAACGACAAGCTTCGAGAACCAACTTTCTTCCTTGATAAACAAAACCTGAATAAATTTGAATAAGCTCAGCGCCTGCATTAATTTTCTCTAAAGCATCTTCTCCAGAAAATACACCTCCCACACCAATAATAGGAACTTCGCCCTGAAGTCTTGCATAAAGCTTACGAATAATTAAATTAGATAATTTATATAGGGGCCTGCCTGACATACCACCTATTTCATTTCCATTAGTAAAATTGCCGACTGACTCTCGAGTAACAGTTGTGTTAGTTGCTATGACACCATCAATTTTATTTTTAATAATGCTTTTTGATATTGCATCTAGATGTTTAGATGTCAAATCTGGTGCGATTTTTAATGCAATAGGCACATAGCGTTGATAATAATCTGACAATCTGGCTTGCTCTTCTTTAAGTTGGGCCAATAAAATATTGAGTGCTTTAATTTCTTGCAAATCTCTTAAGTTATTGGTATTAGGTGAGGAAATATTAATTGCAATATAATTTGCATATTGATAAACCTTTTTCATGCACAAAAGATAATCCTCAGCTGCTCTTCCTATAGGCGTATCAAAATTTTTGCCAACATTAATTCCAAGTGCGCCTTTATATTTACTTAATTTTATATTTTCAACTGCGGCATCTACCCCTACATTATTAAATCCAAATCGGTTAATAATGCCTTCAACTTCAGGGAGACGAAATAATCGAGGCTTTGGATTGCCTATTTGAGGTCTTGGAGTAATCGTTCCAACTTCAATAAATCCAAAGCCTAATTTACCAAAAGCGTCAATATGGCTTGCATTTTTATCAAGTCCTGCAGCAAGTCCCACAGGATTTAGAAAAGGAATGCCCATTACTGTTCGAAGCTTACAATGATGAGGAGCTTTTAAAAAATATAATAAACCAATTTTATTAGAAAGAGATAGTGCCTTAAGGGTTAAGTCATGCGAAAATTCCGCATCAAACTTAAATAACAGTGAACGAAGTAATTGGTGGCTCATAACTCTGTTATTTTAACTTAGGAAGTTATTAGGCTTTAAAAATATTATGCGAATACATCATAAAACTCATATTCTAGGAAAAATCTCGGTTGATACCTTCCTAAAAAAATATTGGCAAAAAAAACCTATCTTAATTCGAAATGCAATTAAAAACTTTAAATCGCCAATTAATGAAAAAGATCTTTTTGAAATTATACAAAACGAAGGGGTAATATCCCGTCTTATTGCATATAAAAAAGGTATGTGGCAAGTCAAGCATGGTCCATTTAAAAAATCAGACCTTTTTAAAAAATTACATATGCCCTGGACAGTTCTAGTGCAAAATGTCAACCATCATCTTCCTTTTGCAGAATCGTTTTTAAATCTTTTCAAATTTATACCCTACGCACGCCTTGATGATTTGATGGTTAGTTTTGCCACAAAAAAAGGAAGTGTCGGCCCTCATTTTGACTCTTATGATGTATTTTTATTTCAGGCACTAGGCGAAAGAGAGTGGAAAATTAGTGCGCAAAAAGAATTTTCTTTAGATAAAAAATCAGCTATTAAAATTATTAGCAATTTTGAGTGTAAAAATTCATGGGTACTTAAACCTGGTGATATGCTCTACTTACCTCCGAATGTTGGCCATTGGGGTATTTCACAAAGTGATAATTGCCTGACTTATTCAGTTGGCTTTAGGGCTCCCAGCGTATTTGATATTCAATCTAAATTTTTAGATTTTATTCAGGATAATTTGATTACAAATAAAAATGATCTTTACAAAGATCCCAATCTAAGTAAACAAAAAAATCCAGCTGAAATTACTTCAAATATGATCAAGAAAATCCGACAGACTGCTAATCAATTGCGCTGGAATACAAGTTTACTAAATACTTTTACTGGACAGTTCCTTACCGAGCCAATTGAGAGTGCAATATTTCATCCCCCTAAGACTATGAAACTTGAAATCTTTAAAAAGAATCTCCTGATAAAATCGCTAAAACTTAACCCAAAAACAAGAATGCTTTTTATTAAAACTAACTTTTACATCAATGGTGAATGCATTAAGTCTGACAAAAAATACGCCTTATACCTGAAGCAACTTGCAAGTAATAGAAAAATATCACTAAACAGTAATTTAAATAAAGCCGATTTAAGTGCTTTAGGAGTAATTTTATTGCCTTTGTATCTCTCAGGTTTTGCCGATTTTATTCAATAATAATTAGCTATCCATCGTTTTTTTATAGTAAAATCTCTAGCTAGGACTTTTCAAAGACCTATTTACCCACTAATTTTAAGGATTTAAAATGACTCGTTCAATACTTATTGCTTTATTTTTAGCTATTGGTTTAACTGCTTGTGGTAAGAAAGAAGAAGCAGCTCCTGCTGCTGAAGCTCCTGCTGCTGAAGCTCCTGCTGAAGCACCTGCTGAAGCTAAGTAAGTAATATATAATTTATCTACTATATTAATAAAATAAGCCGGGTCTAACCGGCTTATTTTATATTACCTGCCAAGGTGTTCCGTCGACCTGTGTTGCAATCTTTATCCAATCAGATTCACATCCTATCTTTCCTACGATAATGCCTTTTACTAACTGCTCAGAATTATTTTTCTCACTTAGATGCGCCGCAACAAGATGTTTCAGTTTTTTGAATTGAAGTTTCCCTAAAATTTCAGCCGCGGTTTGATTATCTAAATGACCTAATTTACCCCTAATTCTTTTTTTTAAGCTATCTACGTAATCACTTAATTCAAGCAAATTGAGATCATGATTAAATTCTATAATAAGAGCATCTAATTCCTGTAACACTTTTTCAATGTGAGGTGTTGAGCTTCCAGTATCCGTTAAAATTCCCAATTTATATTTGCCAT
Organism: Methylotenera sp.; assembly: GCA_005797835.1. Lineage (GTDB taxonomy): Bacteria > Pseudomonadota > Gammaproteobacteria > Burkholderiales > Methylophilaceae > Methylopumilus. Next base: position 1,435 of record SYKG01000023.1, on the reverse strand, counting down.
CACTTAATATAAATTGAGTAGGTTCACGAGCATCATGAGGCACTGGAAAGGGTAGAATTATAAAGTCTTCTATTTCAAATGTATTGTGACTATCGATTATTTTTAAATCAATTTCGTAGGATTTATTTATATGTTTTTCACACATTTTATAAGTCCCATAAGACAGCCATATAGGGATCTTAAATTTATTTGCTAATTTAAAAGCACCTTTAACATGATCCTCATGCTCGTGCGTTAATAAAATCCCTGAAATATTTTCAGGTACTTCATTAAGTCGATTTAATCTAAATACGATATCTTGAATAGCAAATCCACAATCGACCATTAAAAGAGATTTATTTTGCTTTGCGAGGAATGAATTGCCAGCGCTTCCACTCCCTAAAGATGCAAATTGCATCTTTATTTTAATTGATCAAAAAGAAGTGAGATAATTCGATTTGCTGTTAATGTGCTATTTATCTTGCTATCCTGATATTCAATCATAACCTTGGAACCACCGTTTTCTAGGGAGAAAATCTTAATTCGATGTTGCTTTTCTGGATTAGTTTTTTCTTTATCTTTTCCGCCCCAGAATTTAAGTTTCTCAGATAAAGGTTTGTCCTTGTTTTGACCAGAATCTTTATCTTGCTTATCTTTTTTATCATCATCACTCCAGAACATAAGAGAATCTAGAATACCTTTTTTCTTCTGAGTCTTATCATCAATATCTGTATCAGCATATTTTATAAAATAGATCCCATTTGATCTGTCTTTATCTTCAATCACAAATCCAATAATATCTAAAGCTAAGCCAACTCTTCGCCACGCACGGTCATATGGATCTTGAATTTCGAGCGAGGTGCTTCCATCTGCTTCTTTTTTAATTTCAGCTTTATTTTGGCTGAAAGGTGCAGCAATAATTTCTTTTGCTCGCTTATCTGCGACGCCAAGCTTTACCATAAGTCTTCTTAAAAGCTCCGCATCCAATTCATCATCTTTTGAATCTCCCTTTGCTCCCAGTTGAGTCTTGGATTCATTTTTATAACCCATATCTATAACACCGTAAGGAGTTCTCATTTTTTCTTTTCCATCATCAGGCGCTGCATCGACACTTCGATGTGTCATATAAATCTCGGTAGTGCCTTCTTGAAGACCACGGTCTAAACGCGTTCTAAATTTTTTACGGGTAGCCGTGCCAGATGAGATTGAATCAAGCCATGCATCAAATCTATCGAGCGCACCTTTGTTGTCACCTAACTTAAGATCGCCTTCTTTAATCCATTCAGTTTCCATCACTCCTGTTTCTAGATTTTCTTTTTTTACCACAAATCCCATATCAAGCCAAAAATCTCTAATTACTGGCCAAATCTTTTCTACTGGCGCATTAACTACTAACCATCTTTGAGAGCCAGCTTTAACAATTTTCATGCCCTCAGGATTTGGTAGGATCTTAATC
>SYKG01000022.1 GCA_005797835.1 Methylotenera sp. | reverse complement strand
GTTTTTAGATGGCATTAATTGATCGTTTTTTTCTAGCCAAAAACGTAAGGCATTTTTAGCACGAGGTTGCGATAATTTATTTAAAGTTTCTACTTTAAGGTTATGTTTATATATAGTTGATTTAAAACAATTTTTTAAGTCTTTTTTTGCTAAATCATCCAATAAAATCTGTGTCTCAGCAAGGTGTGCACTTGATCTAGAAATCACTTTAGTAATATAATTAAACCTATTCTTTAGTATAGGTAAAACTTTTAATCTGATAAAGTTTCGATCAAAGTCATTATTCTGATTACTTTCATCCTCAACCCACTTTATTTTTTGTTGTTTAGCGTAAGATTCAATTTCAATTCTCGCGCTATTTAAAAGTGGTCGCCAGAGTTTTTTTTCTGCATCAAAATGTGCCATGGATGACAAACCTTTTACCCCTGCCCCTCGAATCAATTGCAATAAAAACGTCTCAGCTTGATCATCTTCATGGTGTGCCAAAACGACCAAATCGGATTTAGCTTGGAGTAGTTTTTCATAGCGAAGATGCCTTGCCTCCCCCTCAATACCAAGAGATTTTTTTTGGGGTAGTTTGATGTAATGAACTTCCAAGGGAATGGATAGTTTTTTACATAACTTCTCGCAAAACTGCACCCACTTATCTGCATTTTTGCTTAATCCATGATGTACATGGCACGCTTCTAAGATGAATCCATGTTTCTTTTGCATTGCATGTAAAAGATGTAAAAGTACCACCGAGTCCATACCGCCACTTAATGCGACTGTCATGCTCTTTATTTTTCTATGAGACTGAGCTAAACCTAACAAAGCCTTCTCGATTGTCTCGATTAAGCTGAGTTGTTTGGTTTGTGTAGGTTTAGAAGCTTTAGCTTTTTTACTTAGCGGTTTCTTTGAACTTGCCATAGCTAAGTAGACGATGGTATCGGATGTCGAGGAGTTGCTTTAAGGATTTCTTTTTGAGTTTAGTGAAGTGCTCTTTTAATGATTTTCGCAACGTTTCCATGATTTCGTCTGGTTTGCGATGAGCGCCCCCGAGGGGCTCAGGAAGAATGGTATCGACGAGCCCTAATTCTTTCAAACGGGTCGCAGTAATTCCCAATATTTGCGCTGCAATCGGTGCCTTATCCGCAGTCTTCCATAAAATGGATGCGCAACCTTCAGGGGATATCACGGAATAAGTCGCAAATTGGAGCATGATGAGATGATCCACCACGCCTAAGGCTAAAGCCCCTCCCGAACCGCCTTCGCCGATGACGATCCCTATGATAGGTACCTTAAGTTCCGACATCACGTAAAGGTTGCGTGCAATCGCTTCTGACTGGCCACGCTCTTCTGCATTAATGCCAGGATAAGCCCCTGGGGTATCAATAAATGTAACGATAGGCACATTGAATTTTTCTGCGAGTCTAAAAAGACGTAAGGCTTTTCGATAACCTTCGGGCTTTGGCATGCCAAAGTTGCGATGCTGTCTTTCTTTCAAATCACGCCCCTTTTGATGCCCAATCACCATCACAGGCATACCTTCAAAGGAGGCTAAACCACCAATAATCGCTGAATCATCGGCAAATGTGCGATCCCCATGCAACTCTTCGAAGTCTGTGAAAAGTTTCTCAATATAATCCGTGGTATAGGGTCTTTGCGGATGACGTGACACCTGGGTAATTTGCCATGCACTGAGATTGCGATAGATCTCATGAATGAGTTTGTCGGTTTTACCTTCTAACTGACTCAGTTCCTTTGAAATATCTAGGTTTTTATTCTTATCATGGGTTTCTTTAAGCTTTTGAGTCTGAGCCTCAAGCTCAGAAATCGGCTTTTCAAAGTCTAAATAAGTAAGGTTCATTACGACAAATCTTTCAACATCGGGGGGCTAATTATAAAGGATTTTTACGTTTTCTTCGCTCAACCATTGGGTTAAACCATCGATCAGTTCATCATGTAAATCGACTTGCCACTCTCGACCCAAAAGGAGTTCCACATAACCTTGATCATTATGATAGTCAATTTTAACGCGACAGCGTTTTAAATTATTTTGGGAAACACCACAATAAGGTTTTAGGATATCTCTTAATTTCTGCGCATCCGACTGTCCATTACAAGAGATCCTTAAGTGATGCGCAAATTGATTTCGAGCTGAGACTAAATCATAAAGCTTCCTCGCCGTAAAACGAATCCCACCTGTAAAGTCATCATGGCTGACTCGACCTTCAACAATTAAAAGCTGATCTTCTTGAACAAGTCTTTGTGATTGTGAAAGTATTTCATTTCCGATGACGACATCGATACGGGAGATCGCGTCATCCAGAGTGACAATGGCCATCTTTCCGCGATTTGTCATACGAATTCGAATGGCAACAATCACCCCTGCAATTAAATAAGGTTGCTCTTGAGGTTTTAATTCCTTGATTTGTGCTTTGATGAAAGGTCTGACACGCTTCTCAAAGAAAGTGAACGGGTGGCCACTAAAGTAAAATCCGAGGGCTGCCTTTTCTTCTTGAAGTTTTTGTTGCGGTGACCAAGCTTCTACTTTGACCAATTCAGTTGTCTCTGTGTCTTCAGCACCGAATAAACTATTTTGTCCCGCACTGGCTTTGCCTTGCTCGGCAGCTGTAATTGCAAGATTTACACTCGCCAAAAGTGAGGCTCGATTGAGTTCCAGATTATCAAATGCACCCCCTCTAATCAAGGACTCCACCACTCGACGATTTACTTTTCTTAAATCAAGACGCGCACAAAAATCAAAAAGATTTTTAAAGGGGCCTAATTTTTCACGAGATTCTAAAATAAGCTCAATGGCTGCCAGGCCGGTACCTTTTATAGCACCCAATCCATAAAGTACCTGCGTGGTATTAATAGGTATAAATTCAAAACCACTCTTATTGATATCAGGGGGAAGTAATTCAATACCATTCGGTTTACAGTCTTCAAAAAAGATTTGAATATTATCAGTGTTATTCATGTCAGCTGACATTGAGGCTGCGAGAAATGCTGCAGCATAATGCGTTTTTAAATATGCTGTTTGATAAGCTACCATCGCATATGCAGCCGCATGAGATTTATTAAAACCGTAACCAGCAAATTTTTCAAGCAACACAAAAAGTTCACGCGCCTGTCTTTGCGACAAGCCATTTTTTGATGCCCCTGCGACAAATACCTCACGCTGAGCATCCATCTCCTCCACTTTTTTCTTACCCATTGCACGGCGGAGAAGATCAGCTGCAACCAAAGAGAAGCCTGCAACTCTTTGCGCAATCTGCATCACCTGTTCCTGATAGACTGCAATCCCATAAGTTTCTTTTAAAATCCCTTCGGTTGAGGGGTGAGGATATTGAATACTCTGTTGTCCATGTTTACGTTTACAAAAATCTGGAATCAAGTCCATTGGGCCAGGGCGATAAAGGGCCACGAGAGCTATAATATCTTCAAAACAATCAGGCTTTGCTTGTTTTAACATATCCTTCATACCCCTTGATTCGAGTTGAAAGACAGCGGTAGTATTCGCACTCTTTAAAAGCTGGAACACCTTTTTATCGTCAAGCGCTAGATGATTTAAATCTATGAATGGTAAATCATTTTCTGCACGTAAAATATTTGCATGCTTTAATGCCATCGCCAAAATCGTAAGTGTGCGGAGCCCTAAAAAATCAAACTTTACTAAACCTAAAGCTTCGATATCGTCTTTATCAAATTGACTGACTAAACTCTCCCCATTTGCCTGACAATAAATAGGTGTGAAGTTAGAAATCTTATCTGGTGCGATTAGAACACCTCCTGCATGCATACCGACATTACGAACAACACCTTCCAATCTCAATGCAAGATCAAAAAGCTCTTTTACTTCTTCTTCTTTCTGATAACGATCTTGTAACTGGGGTTCTTTGTCCAATGCGTCTTTTAATGTGATACCCAATTCCATGGGAATTAATTTAGCGATACCGTCCACAAAATTAAAAGGGAGATCCAGAACACGGCCCACATCACGAATCACCGCACGAGCTGCCATTGTCCCAAAGGTGACGATTTGTGAAACAGATGCTGCACCATATTTTTGTTTTACGTAATCAATGACACGATCCCGCCCCTCTTGGCAGAAATCGATATCAAAGTCAGGCATGGATACACGGTCAGGATTTAAGAAACGTTCGAAAAGAAGTTGATACCGAATAGGATCTAGGTCGGTAATACCGAGACTATAGGCTACCAGTGATCCTGCACCTGATCCTCGACCAGGCCCTACAGGGACATGATTCTTTTTAGCCCAATTAATAAAATCTGCGACAATTAAGAAGTAACCTGCGAAACCCATCTGATTAATGATGGAGGTTTCAAAAAGAATACGTTCGTCATATTGCGGCCTTACTTCACTTCTTTTTTGTTCGTCAGGGAAAAGTTCTTTTAAACGAAGCTCGAGTCCTTCTTTAGATTCTGAAATCAAAAAGTCTTCGAGTTTTTCTTGGTTAGGTGTTGGAAAATTAGGTAAATAATTTTTGCCTAGATTAAATTCAAAATTACAACGCTTTGCAATTTCAACTGAATTTTGAAGCGCCTCTGGAATATCCCTAAATAATGCTGCCATCTCAGCTTCAGTTTTAAAATACTGCTCATGAGAAAATAATTTAGGCCGACGACGATCAGCCATGATGTAACCCTCAGCAATACATGTTCGCGCCTCATGTGCGCGGTAATCTTCTTGATCTATAAATTGAATGGGCTGTGTTGCGACCACAGGTAAACCCATACTTTGAGCTAGATTCAAAGATTGCTCAATAAAGAGTGTTTCATTTTTTTTATGATCGCCCTCTGCCACACGCTGAATTTCTAAATAGAAACGATTTTTAAAATGAACTGACCAGCTCTTTAATGCCGAGATTGCGATGTCCATATGTTCTTGAAGTATGGCTTGTCCAACATCTCCCATCATGCCTCCAGAGAGAATAATAAGTCCCTCATTTTTTTCTAGAAGCCATGCTTTTTTGACTTCAGCGCGACCGCGATATTGATTCTCTAAATAAGCACGCGTGAGTATTTCAGAGAGCGCGAGGTAGCCTCTGTCATTTTGACAAAGTACTAATATGCGATAGGGTTGATCACGATTAATTTCATTTTCTATCCAAAGGTCAGCGCCGAGAATAGGCTTTATACCTCTGTCGCGTGCTTTTTTAAAAAACTTCAATAAACCAAAAACATTATTTAAATCTGTGAGGGCTAAAGCTGGCATATTTTGGGATGCAGCTTTATCAATATAGTCATCAATACGAACAATTCCATCGGTGATGGAATATTCGCTATGACATCTTAAATGAACAAAAGAGACAGGATGGGCTTCTGACATGACTCTATTTTATAGGATGAATGACCTAAAACTTAAGGCTTATCCATAAAAAAATTGCTTACTCTACCCATAGAAAAATAACTGATGTATATTGTCAAGTATAAATAAATTTTTAAGGAAATACATCATGTCAGTCACACTTAAAGGCGGTCCAGTTAAAATTGGTGGTCAATTTTTAGGCAAGGGACAAAAAGCACCTGACTTTCATCTTGCAGATAAAACGCGCGCTGATGTTGGTTTGGCCCATTTTGCAGGCAAACGTAAAGTGTTAAATATTTTCCCAAGTGTCGACACGCCCACATGTGCGACTTCGGTTCGAAAATTTAATGAGGCTGCGGCTAAACTAAATAATACTGTGGTGTTATGTATTTCAGCAGACTTACCTTTTGCGCAAAATCGTTTTTGTGGTGCTGAAAAAATAGAGAGCGTACAAACCCTTTCCACCTTCCGTAATACGAAAAAATTTGCAACCGATTTTGGGGTATCTATTGAGGATACGAGCTTAGCAGGTTTAACATCAAGAGCTGTGATCGTCCTTGATGAAAATGATATGGTACTTCATAGCGAACTCGTCAAAGAAATTACAGAAGAACCAAACTACGAAGCCGCTTTAAGCGTGCTTTAATTTTTGAGTTTTCGGTTGCTTCCTGCAACCATTTTTATTTCAAATAAGCGACATTCAAGAGCACCATTAAATAACGGTGTTTTTTTTGAAGGTTTTAATCGCATCTCTTTTGGCATCTCAAGGTCTGCCGTTAAGAAATAAGTATCCCAGCCACTAAAGGATTGCTTCATATGCGAAGCCCAAAGGGGATAGACTTCTTTTAAATCTGCATCTTCTCCGATACGCTCGCCATAGGGTGGATTGGTGACAAGAACTCCTTTGGATTTTGGTGCTTCAAGTTTTACAAAATCACTTTGCATTACTTTCACAGCCTCTTCTAAACCTGCCACTTTTAAATTATGACGAGTCACTCGAACCGCTCTTAAATCTATATCTGATCCGAAGATATCTAAAAATGTAATCGGCTTCATTTTTTGAAATGCTTCACTTTCAATTTTTTTCCAAAGTGACTCATTAAAGAAATTAAGTTTTTGAAATCCAAATGTGCGCTTCATACCAGGGGGTTGGTTCACTGACATCATCGCTGCTTCGATTAAAAAAGTTCCACTTCCACACATGGGATCTAAAAGGGGTATGCCTGGTTTCCAACCTGTCAGGATTAGTATCCCTGCCGCTAAGTTTTCACGTAAAGGTGCGATCACACTTACATCACGAAAACCTCTCTGATAAAGCGGTGCACCTGAAGTATCTAAATAAAGTTGGTATTGATTTTGCGTAAGATAGGCATGGATGCGAACATCAGGATCTCTAACACTCACTGAAGGTCTTAGAGCCCCCTCTTCTCGAAAACGATCACACACAGCATCCTTAATTCTGAGAGTTACAAAATCTAAACTCTTTAAAGGGCATTTTACCCCTGTTACTTTGACACGAATTGTTTGGTTGACTTTAAACCATGTAGGCCAATTAAGATTGAATGTTGCCTTATAAATATCTTCCTCAGTCTCATAGCTTCCTGATGCCACGCGCGATAAAACACGTGTCGCGATTCGGCTATGAAGATTGACACGATACATCGTTTCTAAATTGCCTTCAAAAGATACCCCGCCATCAGTGACCTCAATCTTTGAAGCATTCTGTATTAAAAGCTCGTCAGCTAATAAATTCTCTAAGCCTCGCGGGCAGGTCGCAAAAAATTGAAAATTCAAATGTCTCAGCCTTTAAACATTATCGATCAAATGAGAGTGAATGTAATGGTTGGTGATTATGAAGCATAAGTTGATTAAAAAATGTATTAAATTCAAGTGCATATTTTTTTTCAAGTGCTTTAGCTTTTAATCGTAATGTCTTAATATCAAGTTCTTTTGGCTTATCGTTGAAACCCAGTACAATTTGATTGCCAGGCTTCCCTGTGGGGATTACCAAGATTAAGCCCTCAAAGATACGACTGATACGATCAATATAAAGATCATAATGAGGGTCACTTGCCCATATATTCATGACGAAGATCCCGTCTTTCCGTAAAGTCGATTTGCATATATCGAAAAAAGTAAGGCTCCTAAAGTTTCGTGGGACACCTTCAGCATCAAAAGCATCAATCATCAAAATATCTGTCGACTGAGTATGTTTCTTCATAAAAGAGATGCCATCTCCATGGATGACTTTGAGTGTCTTATCATTGGGCGGAAGATGAAACATTTGCTGAGCAACATTAATCACTTTGTGGTGAATCTCAAGCACAATTGATTTCATCTCAGGTAGAAAACGATGGATAAATTTAGGAATAGATGCGCCCCCTAAACCAATCAATAAAATTTTACGGGGGCGCTGATGAAACAGTAAAAACATCATCATGGCACGTGTGTAAGTGAGCTCTAAATCAAAGGGTTTTTTTATGCGCATCGAACTTTGGATCGCAAACGACGCAAAATGAAGTGAACGTACACCCCCTGACTCACTGACATCAATACTGATATCATCAATAGAAATCCCCTTACAAAATATTTTTTGTAATAAGTCTCTCATTGGTAGAAAGGAATATCATTTAAAACTTTTTCTAATCGCTTAAGTGAAACGGGGTAAGCCGTTTTTAAATCTTGTGCAAATAGTGATACGTGCAGCTCTTCAATCTGCCACTGAAAATCTTTGAGTGATTGAGGAATTGCAATTTTTTTTGAGATATAGGGCTTAAGTCGCTCATCAAGTAATTGATGAATGCGGTCGATATCTTTTTGCATCAATAAATCTTTATCAACTCTCTGGGGATACTTTTCAATACGGATAATCAGAGCTTTTAGATATCGAGGTATGTGCGAAAATATATTGGATGGTGTCGTTAAAATAAATTCATTATGAATCAGATAATTCATACGACTTACAAAAATATTCTCTACCTTTTTTTGTATGGGTGTGAGTGCATTTAATAGTCCTTTTAATTGGTGGTAATGCGTCGCAATTAAATGGATGGTTTCTAACATTGAGCTCATAGTGTTTGGTAACACTTGTTTAATTCTTTTAAGAAGCGCTATAAAATTAATGGAAGTTCGAGGCATAGCCTCTTCATAGCTCATAGCAGCATCTAACACCATTTCAATCACATCCCCTTGTAATTCTTCTGGCTCAATGATATCTCTTAATAGGAGTTGAGCTTCCTTGAGTTTATTTAAATCTTTTTCGAGTTGTTTAAGTTGTGGTTTTAATTCAAAATTTAATAATCTTAAAACACCTTGACGATGGGATTGAAGAGCCTCCTCTTCAGATAGAAAAATACGAATCGATACGGACTCCTCGTCATCACATAATGCTATAAACCCTTTATAGACTTTTTGAGATTCTTTTAATTCAATATCATGGGGTATCTCATCAAAGTCCCATCGCTTAAGATTAAATCGCTCAATTGTGTTTGTCTTGTCATTTTGTTTGACATAAACCTGAGGCCTGATGGCATCCTTAAGAGAATTTAGATCTCGGCCCTGTGAAATAATCTCTTGCTTTTGATTGCTCACTTCAATATTCATAAAACAATGACGGGGAAGACTTTCAAAAGTGATCTCATCAATCAGGTAGGGTTCTTTTGTTTTCTTTAAAATGAAATCACTGAGCGCTTTATATAATGGGTTTTCTTTTGTATAGAGGGTTAAAAATTCAGTCACAGTATCTGAAAGGGGTAAAAGTTTTGTTCGAATAGGTTTAGGGAGTGACTTAAAGATACAATTCAATTTTTCACGAATCATACCTGGGACTAACCACTGCAATATTTTTAAATCTAGCTGATGAAAATCAATTTCAGAAATAGAAGCAGTCACCCCATCATCAGGATGATCGGGCTCAAACCGGTATCTCAATGGAATGGTAACGCCGCCAATATTTAAGTTTTCTGGATATTGAACCTCTGTGATTTCTTTTGCATCTCTTTTCATGAGGAGTGCTTTGGTCAGAAATAAGGCTTGAGGATCTTTTACTTCTACTTCACGACGCCAATGCTCAAAACTATCTCCATTGATAATGCCTTGAGGAATTCTTTCATCATAAAATTGAAAAAGGTCTTCTTCATTTACCAAGACATCTTGCCGTCTTGCTTTATGCTCTAAAAGCTCAACCTCATCAATAAGAGCTTGGTTATGTTGCCGAAATAATCCTTTTGAAACATAGCCTCCTGACACTAGGCCTTGTCTAATAAAAATATCACGTGCGATTTCTGGATTGATGGGTCCAAAGTGCACATTTCGTTTGGGTACAATAGTCAACCCATAAAGTGAAATTCTTTCATGCGCGTTTACACGGGAGAGCTTCGTATCCCAATAAGGATCAGTATGATGACGCTCCACCAAATCTAAGCTTAAAGATTCAATCCATGTCACATCAATCTCAGCAACTACCCTGGCATAAAGTTTTGTGGTATCCACAAGATCTGCTGCCATGACCCATTTTGATTTTCTTTTTTTAATATTAGATTGAGCTGATAAATGAAATTGGATATTTCGTGCACCCATATATGAATCATCCTCAATTGCTTTAGTGCCAATATTACCTAAAAGCCCTGCAAGTATTGATCGGTGGATTTGATCATAATTAGCGGGCTTCTCATTGAGTTTAAAATCCATATCTAACAAGAGTTCATGGATTTGATTATGCAAATCACGCCACTCTCTCATACGAAGATAGGACAAGAAATATCCGTGACAAATTTTTCTTAAATTATTTTGTGAGGTCTTTTGTTGAATCGCTTCATCAAAGAATGCCCAAAGTTTTAAATAGGATACAAAATCAGATTTATCATCAAAAAATCGAACTTGTGCTGCCTCACTTTCAGTTTTTTTATCCATGGGTCTTTCCCTAGGGTCTTGAATACTCAAAGCGCTAACAATAATTAATAGCTCATTAAGTGCATTTTCTTTTTTAGCTTGAAGTAACATACGACCCAATTTTGGATCCATCGGAAGTTTGGCTAGCTGATGACCAATGACTGTTAATTCATACTGATCATTGATCGCCCCTAATTCTTTTAATAGTAAATAACCATCTTGGATGAAACGTCGACTAGGTGACTGTATAAAAGGAAATTTTGATACATCACCTAATCGAAGGGATGCCATTTTTAAAATGACGGATGCGAGTGATGACCGATAAATTTCAGGATCTAAAAATAAAGGTCTCGCATTGAAGTCATCCTCTGAGTATAGACGAACACAAATACCATCTGAGACACGTCCACATCGCCCACTGCGCTGCTTTGCTGAAGCTTGGGAGATTTTTTCAATTTGTAACTGTTCAACCTTATTCCTCGGACTATATCGATTGACTCTGGCGATGCCTGGATCAATGACATATTTAATACCAGGCACAGTTAATGAAGTTTCAGCCACATTAGTTGATAGGATAATGCGCCGTCCATTTGAATTCTTAAATATTTTTTGTTGTTCATCATGTGAGAGTCTTGCAAAGAGAGGCAATACTTCGTAGTGCGGTGGTAACTTCACTCTCAAAAATTCAGCGGTATCTCGAATCTCTCTCTCGCCTGGTAAAAAAACTAAGGTATCGCCACCGACTTTTGAAAAATCTTTCACCACCTCCAGAATAGCTTCTTCAATTTTTTCTTCTTGATCATCTTCATCTTTTACTTCTAAAGGTCGATAACGAATTTCAACGGGGTATGTTCTTCCTGACACCTCAATAATAGGTGCATGGTTAAAGTGTTTTGAAAAACTCTCCACATCAATCGTAGCACTGGTAATAATTATTTTTAAATCTGGACGTCTTAGGGTTATTTGCTTTAAGTAGCCTAAAAGAAAATCGATATTAAGACTTCGCTCATGCGCTTCGTCAATAATAATAGTATCGTATTGTTTAAGATCCCTATCCGTTTGTGTCTCAGCCAAAAGCACACCGTCTGTCATGACTTTTATAAGTGTCTGATTGGAAACTTTGTCTGCAAATCGAATTTTAAAACCTACCGCATCGCCTAAGGAGGACTTTAATTCAGATGCAATTCGAGTTGCAACTGATCTTGCAGCAATGCGCCTAGGCTGAGTATGCCCTATAAGGCCTTTAAGACCGCGACCTAAATGAAGACATATCTTTGGGAGCTGTGTGGTTTTACCTGAACCAGTTTCACCACATAAAATAATGACTTGATGCTTAAGAATCGCTTCACTAATCTCTGCAACTCTTTGTGAGACAGGAAGTATTTCAGGAAATGTTATGGGGGATAGACTCTCAATTCGAGCCTGCCTTAAAACTTCAATTGATTGAGTTGGATGTTTCTGTTTGGATGTTTCGCTCACAATTTAAATGACTACTGCTTCACACAATCTTCAAATCCTGTATTGCCACCCTTAAACTTAGGCTCGAAATAAAACTTATGGAATTGCCATTGGCCTTTTGTATTTTTACTAAACTGTGAAATACCTGTACCAAAATCTTTTGTAGATTGATCTTCTAGTGCAAAATGCATTGCAGCATTTAAACCATTCGCGGCCATATGCCCCGGATATTTGCCGTAGCCAGGCACCTCTAATAAAAAGTCGTAACTTCCATATTGGGCTTGGCTATGTTCTTTTTTTAGATTTATTGTTACCTTACCTTTGTATTCACCATCGTGCATATCTAATCCTGTGCATTGATAGATACCTGTAAAATCAGGACCCGTAAATGCAGGTACTTTTTTTGCAGCAAAACTATCTGATGCTGTCATTAAAAAAATAAGACTAAAAATAATACGCATACTTTTTTCCTCTCTAAATATTAGGTAGAAATCTAGACTTCAAAGACTCTAGATGACATGTTTTTAAAATTTCCTCTAATCGGGTCAGTGCCATTTTTTTGGGCTGATGAATATTTTCAGCCAAAATGAGTTCATTCTTCATGGAATGCTCCCAGCCCACTAACTCAGTGACGGTAACTTTATACCCCATACCCTCCAATAATAGACATCTTAATACATTCGTGAGATGGCTTCCAAATTCTCTCGTATGGATCGGGTGTCGCCACATCTCGGATAATGTATATTTTAATTGATCTGATTTTTCTGATCTTAAACTTTTTGCTACCTCAGCTTGACAGCAAGGAATGATCACCATATATTGCGCTTCTTTTTTAAGCCCAAATAAAATAGCATCGTCGGTTGCTGTATCGCATGCATGGAGGGCTGTCACCATGTCCACTTTATTTAAAAGACTTAAATCTTTGAATGCATCCTTAATATTTGCTGCATAGAAATACATTCGATCAAATTTTAAGGTATCAGCTAATTTTTTTGCCTTCTCAATCAGTTCAGGTCGGTGCTCAATTGCATAGAGCTCTCCGCCTCTATCTTTTAAAAAAAGGTCATACAAGATAAACCCTAAATAAGATTTACCAGCACCATGATCCACCAGAGTAAAGTTAGGGTTCGTTGCCAGGGCTTTTTCTAAATAGGGTTCAATCAGTTGATAAAGATGGTAAACCTGTTTTAATTTACGCCTCGAATCCTGATTCATCATGCCGTCACGCGTCAATATGTGAAGCGCTTTCAAGAGCTCAACCGACTGCTTAGGATTAATGTCTGTGATTTCTTCCATAACTTGATTAGTTTAACGTATACGTCTTCACTTATGACAGAGTAAAATAATAGGCATTAAACGAAAGATCAATCATGAGTATTCAGTGGTTCCCAGGACATATGGTGGCAGCCCAAAAGAAAGCTGCCGAAACGATGGAATTTACCGATGTGGTTATCGAGGTATTAGATGCCAGAATACCAGGTGCGTCACAAAATCCCATGATTAAAGAACTCGGTGCTGCAAGGCAACGCGCCCATCTTAAGATTCTCAATAAATCTGATTTAGCTGATCCAAATATTACCGATCAATGGATTCAATACTTCAACAAAATGCCAAAGACAAAAGCAGTTGCCATCTCATGCAAAAAAGTCAATGAGCCAAAAAAAATTCTTGCACTTTGTAAAATACTAGCACCCCACCGAGGTGATCCGCTTAAACCACTTCGTATGATGATTATGGGTGTGCCCAATGTTGGCAAATCCACACTCATGAACGCTATTCTTAATCGTAGGATCGCAAAAGTAGGCGATGAACCTGCCATCACCAAACAACAGCAACGCCATCAAATTAATGACCATATGATTTTGGTAGATACCCCGGGGATGATGTGGCCAAAAATTCGCTTTGCATCTGATGGAGATTTATTGGCTGCCAATAATAATATTGGTAAAAACGCATACTTTGAGGAGGAAGTCGCAGAAAAGTTAGGGCTTATTCTTCTAGAGGAATATCCAGCGCTCATTAAAGCCCGTTATAAATTAGAAAATTTAAATATCGATGCCATTACCCTTTTAGAAAGTATCGCTAAGAAAAAGGGATTCCCTCTTAAAAATCGTGTTGCAGATCTTCAAAGAGCCGCCTCAACCTTACTTAATGATTACCGACAAGGTTTGCTAGGGCGCATGAGTCTAGAGTCACCCGCATCAAGAATGCTGATGGTGAGTCGCCAAACGACCGGGGATGAGGAAGTTGAGCCTAAAAATATTAAGGTATAATGTCCTTGTTAATTCCAGATAAATTTTAGTATCCACAAGCTTTTAAAAAAACTTATTGTGATCTTTAATGTCATAACGCAATTCGTTAATACAGTTAGGTAATTAAAAAAGTGTTTAGTAAGTGCCAGATAACCTTGATATCTAATCCCGCT
>SYKG01000002.1 GCA_005797835.1 Methylotenera sp. | reverse complement strand
TAGTATTATTAAAAATTGTATTTTAATTTTCATAGTTTTTATTTTATAAGATTTAATAGCTTTTCTTGAGAAATAACTATGATACCAAGTTCTTGCGCAGTGGTTAATTTACTTCCAGCATCAGATCCTGCAACTACAAAATCAGTTTTTTTAGAAACACTCCCTGCAACTTTTCCACCATTTATTTCAATAATTGATTTGGCCTCTTCTCTAGATATTGTGGGTAAGGTACCCGTAAGAACAAAAATTTTTCCCGCCAAAACACCCGATGAGGATTTTTTAATATCGTATTTAGGCCAATGGACTCCAAGTTTTACTAAAGATTGTATTACCTCCCTATTCTTAGCCTGCTTAAAAAAATTACTTAAAAATTTTGCGACAGTTGGACCAATATCAGGCACAAGCTGTAAACTTTCTTCTGTTTGTATCATGATTTCATCTAAATCCCCATAAAAACCTGCAAGATCCTTGGCGGTTGATTCACCCACGTTACGAATGCCAAGTGCATAAATAAATCGAGGTAATGTCGTTTTTTTACTTTTCTCTATAGCATCTAATAAGTTTTGGCTTGATTTTTCTGCCATACGATCAAGGTTGATTAATTGTTTTAGTTCTAGCTTATAAATATCAGGCAACCTATGAATTAACCCTACCTTTACTAATTGCTCAACAGATTTATCTCCTAATCCTTCTATATCCATGGCTTTTCTAGATGCAAAATGAATAATTGATTGTTTCTTTTGAGCTGGACAAATTAGGCCACCTGAACATCGGATTACGGCTTCATCATCAATTCGAATAAGAGGTGAACCACACTCTGGGCATTGTGTTGGCATTTTAAATTTTTTAATTAACTTGGGCCGTTTATCAATGAGCACTCTTACAATTTCAGGAATGACATCCCCTGCTCTTCTTACACTTACAATATCTCCAATATGAATATCTTTTCGTATCATTTCGTCTTCATTATGAAGAGTTGCATTGGTCACAGTAACACCACCAACAAAAACTGGTTTTAATCGTGCGACAGGGGTTATGGCTCCTGTTCGACCCACTTGAACATTGATACCTAAAATTTCAGTAAGAGCTTCTTCTGCAGGAAATTTATGTGCAATTGC
This sequence comes from Methylotenera sp., assembly GCA_005797835.1. Classification (GTDB taxonomy): domain Bacteria; phylum Pseudomonadota; class Gammaproteobacteria; order Burkholderiales; family Methylophilaceae; genus Methylopumilus. The sequence goes on along the minus strand of SYKG01000002.1, from coordinate 2,554 downwards.
CCATCTAGGAGCACGCGATACAAAACCTAATTCATTTTGATAATTAAATGAATTTACTTTATACACTACACCATCAATGTCATAAGCTAATGTTTCTCTAAGTTTTAATACTTTGGTATAGAAGTCCTGTAAACCTTTTACACCTTTAACACTTTTAGATAAACTAGAAATTGGCAAATTAAATCTTTTGAGGAGCTGAATTGTTTCTGTATGAGTTTTTAAATTTAAATTAGGCTCACATACCCCAAGACCATATGCGAAGAAAGTAAGTGGTCTTGTTGCAGTTATTCTTGGATCAAGTTGTCTTAAACTTCCAGCAGCGGCATTTCTTGGATTTGCAAATCTCTTTTCGCCTAAAGATTCTTGTTTTTGATTTAGTGATTCAAAATCTTTTTTTAGCATCAAAACCTCACCTCTTACTTCTAAAATTTTAGGTGGATTTGAATGATTAATTTTTGTGGGTATTGAGCGAATAGTTTTTAAATTGTGTGTAACATTTTCTCCAGTATAACCATCTCCGCGCGTAGCTCCTTGGATGAAAATACCATTTTTATAAGTTAATGTAATTGCAAGCCCGTCAAATTTTGGCTCAACTGCATACTCAACCTCACTGATACCAATATCATCTTTAATCCTTTTATCAAAGGCAAGAAGCTCATCCTCTTCGAATGCATTATTCAAAGATAACATTGCTTGACGGTGAATAACGCTTTCAAAAGCTTCTTGTGCCACTCCCCCTACCCTTTGTGAAGGAGAATCAGGCTGAATTAAATCAGGATTTATATTTTCCAAATCAACAAGTGATTTAAAAATTTTATCATATTCAAAATCTGAAATTGAAGGATTGTCTAAAACGTAATATTGATAATCAAATGCATTGATCTTTTCGATTAGCTTTTGAATTTTTTTCTTAGTATTTTCTTTATCAGCTTTCATTTAAGAAAATAATCTTCGCGCACATAAACTTCCAGAAGGAATATTTTTAATCGTCATTTGATTTTCAATCTTTTCAACCTGATATCTAATACGCTCAATATGATTGATATTAAGTTCTTTTTTATTAGAATCAACGAGTAAACAATCAAGATTCTTTTGAAAGTTAGTAATTGATTCTAGCATTGCATCAAAAGATTCTTTACAGCTCAAGGTTAAGGGTAAATCCATTTGGAAAAGAATACCTTGAATATAAGGGTCAAGGTTAAAACTTAAGGGTTGTTGGTTAAGAGAACTAACGCGAAATAAGGGCTGCTTATCGCGACCTTTGAATACATGATAGCCATCTTTATTTTCCTTAAAGCCATCTATCCTTAATATATCAATAAGCTTTTCATTGTCAAAAAAACTATTATTTTTTGGAATGAGCGTTAATGTCATCATATGATCTACAAGAGCACAAAATTGGTTAAGCTCAGTGGCATCAACTTCAATATTAGAATGAGAAAGCCAAATTAAACTTCCATCCAGATCATTTTTAGTTTTTTCTGTCAGCATTTGAAAGGTTTGTAAGTGTGCGGGGGAAATCGGGCCCTGACGATCAACTAATTGTATGGCTAGAAGAATTTGATCAAATGAAACAGGCCCGCTGAGCCCTTCTGTTGAATTCCATAAATCTTCACTTTTCCTGATAAAAATATGTGTATGAGGAAGCTCAATAAAGTCTCTAAGATTTAATTTTACAATAGCATTGGATGCTTTTCTGAGCTTTATAAATGCAATAGCGTCAATATCACGATAGATATCTTTAGGTAAATTTGAAAGTAAGTATTTCTCGGAGATACTTAAATCTTGATTGTAAGGAATTTTTTCTTTTTGACTTGGGTTATTTTCATCTTTATATGGAGATGAATTCTTAGTATATTTTTGTTTGCGATACTGGATAAGACGCATCCAGTTAAATAGAATCATAATAAGAATTATTACAACAGCAAGAATCGTAAGGGAAAACTGAATATCAGACATGCTTGTAATAAGACTTGTTAACTTAATTTGCTAACTCCATTTTCTCAGCGTCTTCTAAGGAAACTTCAACAATTCTTGACACACCTGATTCTTGCATTGTTACACCGATGAGTTGCTGAGCCATTTCCATAGAAATTTTATTGTGGGATACATACAAAAATTGTGTATTCAGCGACATTTCAGTTACCATATTCGTAAAACGAAGTGTATTGCTATCATCTAGAGGAGCATCAACCTCATCCATAAGACAGAATGGTGCTGGATTCAATTTAAATAGAGCAAAGACAAGAGCTGTAGCAGTTAATGCTTTTTCTCCGCCAGATAATTGACTGATGGTTGTATTCTTTTTACCTGGTGGTTGCGCTGTAACCTGAATTCCAGTATCAAGGATCTCTTCACCTAAGAGCTCTAATTTCGCCTGTCCGCCATTAAATAGAACCTTAAAAAACTCTGTAAAATTCTTATTAACTTCATTAAATGTTACGATTAACCGATCTCGAGTCTCTTTATCGATACGCCTTATAGCATCTTCTAGAGTAATACTTGCAGAGGTTAAATCTTCTACTTGGCTATCAAGATAACCTTTCCTTTCTTT
>SYKG01000021.1 GCA_005797835.1 Methylotenera sp. | reverse complement strand
TTTACCAATCACGTCACCGACGATACGTGCTGATTCTTTATACGGTTTATTAAAGTCGTTATTAAGTTCATGCATTGCAAAAAGTACGCGACGATGAACAGGCTTTAACCCGTCTCTTACATCTGGAAGTGCTCTCCCAACAATAACGCTCATCGCGTAGTCAAGATAAGAGCGTTTCATCTCATCTTCAAGGCTTATTGGGATGGTTTCTTTGGCAAATTGATTCATAGGAATTAGATCGATAATTTAAGTGGGAGACTACCTAAATTTTAACATGTAGCAGGGCTGTATTTTTACCCTAATAGAGGTATTTTTTAGTCTGAAAGACTGGACAAATCAGCTTTTAGATCTTCAATATCCTCAAGACCTACAGCGATTCTGACAAGGTTATTCTTAATACCTGTTTTTTGTCGGTCTTCAGGACTCACTCTCGAATGAGTCGTGGTTGCTGGATGTGTAATTGTGGATTTGACATCCCCTAAATTAGCCGTTATGGAAATTAATCGCGTCGAATCAATTAAGTCCCATGCCTCTTTTTGATCACCTTTTACTTCAAAAGACACAATCCCCCCACCAGATTTTTGCTGAGCTAAAGCTAGTTTGTGCTGTGGGTGGGAAGCTAATCCAGGATAGTACACTCGCTCTACCTGAGGTTGGGACTCAAGCCATAAAGCTAAATGATGTGCATTCCTAGAATGAGCCTCCATACGGATAGATAATGTTTCTAAACCTTTTAAAAAGACCCAGGCATTAAATGCACTCATTGCAGGGCCTGCAGTTCGTAAAAATTGATACATAGGCTCTATAGTTTTTTTATCTGCTAATACTGCGCCGCCTAAACAACGACCTTGACCATCAAGATACTTAGTAGCTGAGTGAATAATAATGTCAGCACCAAGTGACAAGGGCTTTTGTAGCGCTGGGGAACAAAAACAATTATCAACCACTAATTTAATATCTTTTTGATGTGCTATTTTTGAAAGTGCTGTAATGTCTGTAACTTCAGTTAATGGATTCGAAGGGGTCTCGACAAAGAAAAGTTTTGTATTTTTTTGAGTAGCATCTTCCCACTCATTAAGATTAGTAATCGATACAAAAGTAACCTCTAAACCCCAGCGCGTTAAAATATTACTAAAGAGTTGTAGAGTTGTACCAAAAATACTTCGTGAAGCTACGATATGATCCCCAGAAGAACAAAGACCCATGATCGTTGTAAGAATCGCCGACATACCGCTTGCAGTCGCCACACATGCCTCACTTCCCTCAAGGGCTGCAAGACGATCCTGAAACATTGTAACTGTAGGATTGGTAAAACGCGAATAGATATTACCAGGCTCACTACCTGCAAATCTTGCAGCCGCCTGCGCTGATGAATCAAACACATAGCTTGAGGTTAAAAAGATAGCTTCAGAATTCTCTCCGAATTCAGATTGTAATGAGCCGGTTCTAATAGAGTGTGTATTAAATTTCCATAGATCGTTATTCATAGATTGCAACCTTTTTTTGGGCGTAAAAAAACCCGTTTCACGAAAAGCTAAAACGGGGCAACCCTCGCTTTAGCAGTATTTTTAGAGCGCCCGCAAGCTGAGAAATAACTTCATTACTCAAATCAGCGCAAATATAATTATGCACGATAAAAAAAATACGTCAAGAGACCCCTAATATTAAGCAGCTTCCTCTTCATTTTTAATTAAATTTAAATCCATCTGTAAATTTGCGTTTGAAGGTTTATCTGCCCTATTTGAATCAGAGCGAATTTTTTCAATATTTTTTAAATAATATTCGTCAATATCACCTGTAATGTATTTACCATCAAAACATGAAGCATCAAATTTTTTAAGTTTTGGATTAATAGATGTAATATTCTTAATGAGTGCATCCAAATCCTGATAGATTAATTCATCTGCACCAATCTCTTCTCGAATTTCTTTGTCAGTTTTGTTGGGTGCCAATAATTCAGTTCGTGAAGGCATGTCAATTCCATAAACATTAGGAAATCTAACAGGTGGGGCTGCTGAGACTAGGTAAACTTTTTTAGCGCCGGCCTCTCTTGCCATTTGAACAATTTCTTTAGAAGTCGTTCCCCTCACGATCGAATCATCTACTAATAGAACATTTTTATCTTGAAATTCAATCTTGATGGGATTAAGTTTTTGACAAACTGATTTTTTTCTTAATGCTTGACCAGGCATAATAAAAGTGCGGCCAATATAGCGATTTTTAATAAAACCTTCACGGTAATCGAGACCCAATTCCAGAGCTAACTGCAAAGCACTCGGTCTGCTTGTATCCGGAATTGGAATAACAACATCAATATCTAAATGATCCCAGGATTTCTTAATTTTCTGCGCTAACGTCTTTCCCATATTAAGTCGAGTTTGATAAACAGAAACGCCATCGATCACTGAGTCAGGTCTCGCAAGATATACATACTCAAATATACAGGGATGATGATTAGGTTTGGCACATTGTTTAGAATAAAAATTTCCATTCATATCAATAAAGACTGCTTCACCTGGCTCTACGTCTCTTAACAATTTAAATCCTAATACATCAAGAGCTACACTTTCAGAAGCCACAATATATTCCATTCCTTCTGCACTCTCATGCTTACCTATGACGAGTGGGCGAATACCATGAGGATCTCTAAATGCAAGAAGACCAAAATTAGCAATCATAGAGACTACAGCATATGCCCCTTTACAACGCTTATGAAGTGAAGTGACAGCATCAAAAACAACATCACTATTAAGAAGGCTGTTCTTTGAAGACTCTTCAATTTCATGCGCTAATACATTAAGTAAAACTTCCGAATCTGATGTGGTATTGATATGACGGAGATCTTGTCTAAAAATATCTTCTTTGAGTTTCTCCGCATTAGTTAAATTACCGTTGTGGCCCAAAACAATACCAAAAGGAGAATTCACATAAAAAGGCTGAGCTTCAGCAGCTGAGGATGAGCCAGCTGTAGGATAACGCACATGGGCAATACCGGCATTACCAATAAGATTTAGCATATGGCGTGTATGAAAGACATCTTTCACAAGACCATTATTTTTATGCATAAAAAAGGAATTACCATCACAGGTAACAATACCAGCAGCGTCTTGACCTCGATGTTGAAGGACTAACAAGCCATCATAAAGTAGCTGATTAACAGGTTTTTTGCCGACTATTCCAAGGATTCCACACATTTCAGCGCCCTAAAAATATGTTCGTTAGTATGATTTTACATGCTTAAGGATATCTAGTGGCAAATAAACGCCTGCCATAGCTGTAAAAGATTCAAAATAAGGTTTAATAAAAGAATCTTGCCAAGAAGAATGATTTTTAAAGGAGGTTGAATGAATCACTAAATGACAAAGAAGCACAATAAGAATCGCTCGAAGAAAGCCAAAAAAGCCTCCAAATAAAATATTAGCAAATGAAAGCCCAGTAAATTTAATAAATTTATTCAAAATCATAATCATACCCATTGAAGCCATAAGGACAGCTATGAAGATCAAGAAATAAGCAACTAAATTTCGAATCGAATCATTGATAATCCAATAAAGTTTTGAAGCAACCTTAAGAGAAAAAAATTGCGCTAAGTAAAAAGACAAAGCCCAAGCAATGACAGATAAAAGTTCACGAACAAACCCACGATAACAGCCTAAAAAAGTAGAAATAATGGCAATGATAAAAAATCCATAATCAACAAATGTCATTAATTACTCTTCTTGATAATACCTAAGATACCTGCATTTCTAATTCTGACCAATGTTTCTTTAGCTAATGCATCAGTTTTAAATTTATTTGTAATTAATCTTACTTTATTAACACCATTAATATTAACTGCTTCACTTTTAGTTTGAATATTTAATAGATTTAATTTCTGTTGGAGTGATTTAACCTTTTCTATATCTGAAAAAATACCCAATTGAATATAAATATCACTATTAGTTGGTATGGTTGTTTCAGGTTCTACTTTTATGTCACTAGACAAGGGCATATCTTTTTTTGCTGGCGGAGTTATTGATTCCTGATTCTGTAAATTAGGCTCTGGCAGTTTTATATTTTCGTCATTAATACCTTCAACAAAAGGAGAACTTTCAAATGAAATCTTAATGGATTCAGTAGGTCCTTCTACATTACGATTTTTTAAAATAAAAGGAGCAGAGATAAGAAGAATTAATAAAATTAAAAATGCGCCAAGAAGCCTCTTTTTGGCCTGACTTATCAGTTTTTCTTCTTGAGGCAAAATTAAATTGTCTTCGCTCATAGCTTAGGAAATAAGTTTCATAATATCAGCTACAGTATAGAAAGAGCCGAATACAATTATTCTATCATTTCTCGTGGCTGTCTTGAGCGCAAATTGATAAGCTTCTTGTATATTTTTAAAAGATACTATATTTGCAGATGAATTAATTTTTTTAATAGTTTTAGAAATAGTTTCAATACTCGCCCCCCTCTCGTTTTTAATTTCTGATATATACCAATCAAAAATATCAGCACTTAATTCTCTAACTACACCAAAAATATCTTTATCTTTAAGAATTGAAAATACCGCAATAGTTTTACCTGGAATAGGATACGCTTTTAGATTATAAGATAAAGATTTTGCCGCCTGGGGGTTATGGGCTACATCCAAAATCAAAGAAGGGTTTTTTTGAATTTCCTGAAATCTGCCTGGTAACAAAGCCAATAAAATACCTTTTTGAATTGAAGTTTCTGTTAAGGGTAATTTGTCTTCCATACTTTTTACTGCCATCAGAGCACTTGTTGCATTCGCTATTTGAAAGTCACCTTGAAGTGAAGGTAGTGGTAAATTTATTACAAAAGATGATTCAATAAAAAAGTCAAAAGAATCATGATGGACCTTGTACCCAAAATCCTTCCCTATAAGTTTTAATTTAGTATCAATTGATTCACAAAACTTAATTAGCGATTGAGGGGGATTGAAATCACCACAGATTGCTATTTTGTTGGCTCGATAAATACCCGCCTTCTCATAGCCGATTGCCTCTCTTGTATGCCCTAAATAATCCATATGATCAAGGTCAATGGTTGTGACTATGGCACAATCAGCATCAAAAATATTCACGGCATCTAACCTGCCACCTAGACCTACTTCAAGAATAGCTAAATCTATATCTGCGTCTAAAAAAATGATCATGGCAGCAATTGTGCCGTATTCAAAGTAAGTAAGCGATATACCTTCTCTTACAGATTCAATTTTTGAAAAAGCATCACAAATAAGTTTGTCTGAAACAGCAACAGATTGGATTTTAATACGCTCATTAAAATATAAAAAATGTGGTGAGGTGTAACATCCTACTTTATATCCAGCTTCTCTATAAATCGATTCTAGAATAGTACAGGTAGAACCTTTGCCATTAGTCCCCCCGACAGTAATGATAGGACAAGAAACGTCTAAATTTAAACGCTTACATACAATTTTGATACGCTCTAAAGTAAGATCAATACTGGAGGAATGAATCGATTCAATATATCTTATCCATTCACTGAGATTCATAAGTGGCTGCTGAGAAAACTTGGAACGAGTTAAATTAATTTTTAGATAATTTAGAAATTAAATTGACAAGTTTTTTTTTCATATCACGACGATCCACGATCATATCAATGGCCCCATGAGATAAAAGAAATTCAGAACGTTGAAAACCTTCAGGAAGTTTAACTCTCACCGTTTGCTCAATTACACGGGGACCAGCGAAACCAATCAATGCTCTTGGTTCTGCAATAATTATATCGCCTAACATGGCAAAGCTTGCAGATACACCGCCCATAGTTGGATCGGTAAGTACTGAGAAAAATGGTAATTTAGCTTCACTCAATTTAGTAAGGACAGCACTTGTTTTCGCCATTTGCATAAGAGAGAGTAACCCTTCTTGCATGCGTGCTCCCCCACTTGCAGAAATACATATAAACGCAGCTTTTAATTTAATCGCGGCTTGAACGCCGCGTACAAATTTTTCACCTACAACTGAGCCCATTGATCCACCCATGAATTTAAATTCGAAAGCTGCAACAACTACAGGCTTACCTTCCATTGATCCTTGCATTACCACTATCGCTTCTTTCTCATTCAAATCTTTTTGAGATGAATCAATTCGTTCAGCATAACTTTGGGTATCATTAAACTTCAAAAAATCTAAAGATTGAATCAATGCACCAATTTCTTTTCTTTTATCTTTATCCAATAAAATATCAATACGTGTGCGAGCTGAAATTCGATTATGAAAAGAGCATTTTGGACAAACTTCCATGTTTTGCTCAAGATCTGTTCGATAAAGTACGGCTTGACATGAAGAGCATTTACACCACAAACCCTCAGGGATATTTTTTTTAGAAACACTTCCAACAATACGTTTTATTTTTGGGGGTAAGACGTCTTTTAACCAGCTCATATTTATACTCGACTCATTAATTAATCGCTTTTCTTAATTCTTTCATTAGCTTAGAAATATTTTGGATCAAATTATCTTGATTTGAATTCTCAATTTCTTGAACCATACGGCTACCAACTACCACAGCATCAGAAATTTTAGCAACCTCTTTTGCTGTTACCGCATCTTTCACACCAAAACCTACCCCGATAGGAAGATCTGTTAGTCTTCGAATGACAGCTACTTTAGATTTTACTTGCTCAATATCAATATTTGCAGCACCTGTGACACCTTTTAACGAGACGTAATATAAAAATCCAGAAGCCTGCTCGATAATTAATTTTACTCTATCCAATTCTGTTGTTGGTGATAATAAAAAAATACTATCAATATTTTTTTCTTTAAGTAATTTTGTAAATTGCATACATTCTTCTGGAGGATAATCTACAGTAATAATGCCATCTACATCAGACATTTTTGCCTTATCTACAAACGTTTTAACTCCAATCGCCTCAATTGGATTAGCATAGCCCATCAAGATAATAGGTGTTTGAGTATCTTTTTCTCGAAATCTTGTCACCATTTTAAACACATGAGATAAACCAACATGATTCGCTAAAGCCCTCTCACTCGCTCTTTGAATAGTTGGGCCATCAGCCATTGGATCTGAAAAAGGAATACCTAATTCAATCATGTCAGCCCCCTCACTCACAAGAGTATGCATCATAGTAACCGTTGAATCTGGATGAGGATCGCCAGCTGTAATATAAGGTATTAAAGCATTTTTATTTTTTTCTTTAAGTGCTTTAAATGTATCTTTAATTCTAGACATATAAAATTTATAGATTGATATTTGAAATTTTAGCCACAGTGTTAATATCTTTATCACCACGACCTGATAAATTCACAAGAATCACTTGATCGGCCTTCATGGTTTTAGCAAGTTTTTCTGCATATGCTAAGGCATGACTAGTTTCAAGTGCCGGGATAATACCTTCAGTAAGGCATAAACTATTAAATGCATCTAAAGCCTCTGTATCTGTAACTGCAAAATATTCAGCCCTCTTAATATCCTTTAACCAAGCATGTTCAGGACCTACACCAGGATAATCAAGGCCTGCTGAAATCGAATGAGTATCCATAATTTGTCCTTCTTCATTTTGCATTAAGTAAGTTCGGTTACCATGAAGAACACCTATAGGACTATTTGCAGTTAAAGGGGCCGCATGCTTACCAGTTTCAATGCCAAGTCCAGCTGCCTCAACGCCAATCAATCGAACTTGAGGCAAATCAATATAGGGATAAAAAATACCCATCGCATTTGAACCACCACCAACGCAAGCAACCACTGCATCCGGTTGTCGACCAAGTATTTCATTCATTTGTGTTTTACATTCCACACCTACAACGGAATTAAAGTCACGAACTATCATGGGATAAGGATGAGGTCCTGCCACAGAACCAATAATGTAAAAAGTATTTGAGATATTGGTGACCCAGTCTCGCATCGCTTCATTTAGAGCATCTTTTAAAGTTTTGGACCCGCTTTCTACGGGCACTACAGAAGCGCCAAGGAGTTTCATACGATAAACATTCTGAGCTTGCCTTTTTACGTCTTCAGACCCCATATAAACGACGCACTCAAGACCCAAACGAGCTGAAATAGTAGCCGTTGCAACACCATGCTGCCCTGCTCCCGTTTCAGCTATGATGCGAGGCTTACCCATGCGCTTTGCAAGTAAAGCTTGGCCTACAGTATTGTTAATTTTATGAGCGCCAGTATGATTTAAATCTTCTCTTTTTAGATAAATTTGAGCGCCACCTAATCGAGCAGACCATCTTTTAGCATGATAAATAGGGCTGGGACGACCTACAAAATGCTTTAAATCATGACGAAATTCAGCAAGAAAAACAGGATCGTGTCGATACTTTTCATACATTGCTCTTAATTCATTGAGTGCTTCAATCAAAGTTTCTGCGACAAATACACCCCCAAATTGACCAAAATGGCCTTTTTCATCTGGCATATCATACGGTTGCATCTTGAATTTCCTTTATAAATGCTTGAATTTTATGATAATTTTTAATACCTTTTGACTCCTCAACACTGCCACTCACGTCCACCGCATAAGGATTCACCTTTTTTATAGCTTCTTTCACGTTTTCTGCATTAAGGCCGCCTGCTAATATAATAGGTTTAGAAAGCGAATGAGGAATTAAATTCCAATCAAATGTCTGTCCTGTGCCACCTTTGAGATACTCGTGAGATGAATCTAGCAACAAAGCTTCTGAATCATAAAAATCCTTTACATATTGTAACAAATCTACTGAGGATGAAACTGCAACAGCTTTGATATATGGGAATTTAAATTGTCTGCAAAAATCGGGGGTTTCATCACCATGGAATTGGAGAAGATTCAAAAATCCTGATTGAATTGCTGCTTCTATTTCCTCAGGGGCAGCATTTACAAAAAGCCCAACTTTAGCGATAAAAGGGGGTAAGCCTTTTACAATGGCTTTAAAGGCATCTAAAGTAATATATCTAGGACTTTCTTTGTAAAAAACAAACCCAAGTGCATCACAGCCTGCATAAATACAAGCTTTTGCATCTTCAAGGCGAGTAATACCGCAAATTTTAGTACGTGTTCTCAATATGATATTACTTCAAGATGTAAAGGTAGTTATTATAAGGATTAACGATCTTGGCTAAAATGATTATTGTCAAAAATATTTACGGTACGATGCATAAAGGGAAATTGGTGACTCGCATCATAATCAACACCAGACAGATAAAGCCCATGAGAAGAAAAAGTTGGGGGCGACTTTGACCTGTCTTTTGATAATAACAACTCTTCAATATATATGCTTGGATAATTACCTTTACCGATATAAAGAATAGCTCCCATCATATTTCTAATTTGATGATGCAGAAAACCATTCGCAGAAAACTTAAAGAGATAAAATGGATAATAATTTTCAATTGAAGTTTGAGATATCTTTCTCACTGGACTTTTAGCTTGACATTCTGAAGATCGAAACGCGCTGAAATCATGTTCACCTTCAAAATATTGAATGGCCTCTTTCATCTTATTAAAATCGAGGTCATCATGAATCCACCCCGATTGATTTAACCATAAAGCAGAAGGAAAAGACGCGTTATAAACTAAATACTCATAATGACGTTGTATGGCAGAATGACGCGCATGAAATTTATCATTAACTTCTTTTGCCCATAACACTCTAATTGCAGGGGGTAAAAATGCATTAACACCTCTCACCCAGGAAGTAGTTGGTCTTTTAATCCTGGTTTCAAAATGAATTATTTGAACAAGTGCATGAACACCAGAATCAGTTCGACCTGAAGCAAAGGTATCTAATTTTTCTTTTGCAATACTCTCGAGTGCTTTTTCAATTTGACCTTGAATAGAATCGACATCATTCTGCTTTTGCCAGCCAGAATAACTAGAGCCATTGTATTCAATACATAATGCAATTTTCATACAAATTTATAAGTAAAAAATAAAAAAAAATGTTATAGATATCATTAAAAAAATCATACTCTTAGATAAGCGACTAACTTTTACTTCTTTAATTTTAATATAGATACACTTCATATGAAGTTTATCATTTGAATTTAAGAGTAATGAGGATAAATCCTTAAAATTGAACCTTAGTTTTTGTTTTGATTGAAAAGACTTTACATACTTCATAGTCAAATAAAGACGAACAGAAAAACTTTTTGCATCAATTCCTAATATTCTTAGGGGTTTAAAAATTAAGTAAAAAGTTTCGATCAAAGTCTGATAACTCATTATTGAGATCATCATAGTTATCATAGCAACAGAATTTACGAGGCGCATAATTTGTGTTCCGCCTAATATAAGGCCATCATATGACGGCGAAAGATATGGCCAAAGAACTATATATTCCCCAGGTGTATTAAATACATATAGGAGAAAAGTAATAATAAGAAAAAACTTTATTCTAAGGATAAGCTTAGGTAAAGAGAATTTTATAAACCAAGAAGTAATACAAATGAAAAAAAACAAAAAAAGATTAAAATTAAAATTGTATTTGTTGATAAATAATAAAGCACACAAAATACCTATTAATTTAACTAATGCATGCACGATAAGTTAATCGTTAAATTGCCTTATTCAGAACGAGTAGGCTTGTGATCTTTATCAGATATATTAATTTCAATATCTGACAAATCAATAGCTTTAATAATATTATCTTCTTTGATAGACGATAAATCAATATTCACTTCTTCTTTAACAACCATAGTATTATCTTTATTCATAGAACCAATAAGTTCTTTTTGTTCTTGTTGCCTTTTAGATTTCATCACAAAAATCATGATCAAAGCAGCAGAAAGAGCAATTAACGAAATCAATAAGCTTTCGAATGGCAACATATTAGACGGCTCCTTAGCTGAAGCTAATTGTGCACTGGCTTCCTGATCAGTTGAATCATCTGAAATTGAAGATTTAAACGATGTGTCAACGGGGGGTACCAATTCATTTTTATTTACTTCTTCATCATTAAGTTTATTAATAAGTGAATTAAGGTCAGACTTAGATTCAACTATAGGATCTTTTAATACTAATTCCTTATTAGTAAAATCTTTAGATTGAATTGCTTGTTTGGATTTTTCTTGAAGCTCAAATAATGTCTGACTAGATAAAGCAAATATCTTTTTTGCATCCGCAAGTTCTTTTTCTAAAAGCTGAATTTTTTGCTCAATATCTTTTATATTTTTTTCTAGTGCGATTTTATCATCAGTCATTGAATTCATTTCTTTTGGCTCTACTTCCTTACTATTTTTAATAGTACTTAAAATATCGCCTGTCAATTTAATACGAGGGGTTAATGTTTTCGGTTGATTTTGAATAGTTGTTGAGGGTGTAAGAAAATTTTCAGATTGTACATCACTCTCTTTACTTGCATTTGCAGCAGCCTCAGCCGTCTTGGTGCTAAATTTATTCCATTGCGTCGATTGAATTTTAATTTCAGCTAACGCTTTAGTATGACTTAAGTTTATAAAATCATCTCTTGTCGGTAAAATAATTTTTTGGCCAACTTCAATTCCATTAATATTTTTATTTATAAATGCAAACTCATTAAGATTAAAAATTCCTATCACCATTTGTTCGACAGTAATATTAGGGATTTTATATTCCCGTGCTAATTTAAAAGCAGTATCACGAGGTTTAACCACAATTGATTTTGATGCTAAATTTTCTAATGTATTTTTTTTAAGGGGTTCAAAGTTACTTTTAATAACTTTTTCCTCAGCATCTTTTTTTTTATTAAAATCTTCCTTCAATTCCTTTTTTTCATTTTTTGGAATTGGGTCTGTTTTATCAACAGCTACAATTTTCTCTTGCTGCGAAATCAGGGTTTCTGGAGGATCAAGGAGTACAGTATATTCGCGATAATTTCTTCCTTTAGCGGAATCAACTTGGATGAATAAATCTAAAAAAGGATCAAGCACCGGCTGAATACTTTTTAATTTAAGAACAGTGAGCCCTTTCTCATTTTTTTGCAGAATAACTGAAATATTATTATGGATGGAAAGTCGCTCTATACCTTGCGATTCATAATTCTCTTTAGAAGCCAGAGATGCTTGAAATTTAGATATATCTTCTCCTGGAGTTAACATTATTTCAATTTCAGCATTGAGAGGTTGACCTTGCGATGATGTCACAACAATTTTACCCAGCTGTAACGCATTACCGATCAGTGGAAATAAAAGAATAGACAATAAAAATAGTTGCTTAATTTGCTGGCTCATAAGTTTCATTTAGTAGATTTAATAAGTATTCTTAAAATACGCCTTAGTGGCTCTGCAGCGCCCCATAGTAATTGATCGCCTACTGTAAATGCTGAAATATACTCAGGTCCCATATTAAGCTTTCGAATTCTACCTATTGGAATGGAGAGCTTTCCTGAAACTGCTGCTGGACTTAATTCTTTTATTGAAATTTCCCGCTGATTTGGAATTAATCTAACCCATTCATTAGCGCTGCTGATAGTTTGATTGATTTCTTCTATGGAAATATTCTTTTTTAACTTAATTGTTAAGGCTTGACTGTGACAACGCATCGCACCAATACGAACACATAAACCCTCAATTACAATAAAATTATTTTCTTTTCCAAGAATTTTATTTGTTTCAGCAGAGCTTTTCCATTCTTCTTTACTTTGGCCATTCTTTAAGTCCTTATCTATCCAAGGAATCAAACTTCCTGCTAAAGGCACACTAAAGTTATCCATTGGAAAATCTTGAGATTGAAGTGTTAATGCAACATTTCGGTCAATATCTAAAATAGTTGACTGAGGATTATTAATCAAATCTTTAGCATGATCATAAATTTTACCCATCTGAGAAATCAGTTCTCTCATATTTTCCGCACCAGCTCCGCTTGCAGCTTGATAAGTCATGGAGGAAATCCACTCTACAAGATCTTGCTTGAAAAGCCCATCCAAAGCCAACAGCATTAACGATACTGTGCAGTTTCCACCAATCCAGTTTTTATTACCCTTTTTATAAGCTTCTTGAATAAGATCTCCATTGAGAGGATCTAAAATAATCACAGCATCTTTTTCCATTCTTAAAGTTGATGCTGCATCAATCCAATGTCCCTGCCACCCAGTATTTCTTAGTTTAGGATATATATCACTTGTGTAATCACCACCTTGACATGAAAGAATAATATCCATGGCTGTAAGCTCTTTTATATTCTGAGCATCTTTTAATACGCCACGACTAGCAGAAAAGGATGGCGCTGCATTACCGCTTTGCGAGGTGGAAAAGAAAGTTGAGTCAAATTCCTTAAAATCATATTCTTCTTGCATTCTCTGCATAAGAACTGAACCCACCATTCCTCGCCAGCCAACAAAACCAACTCGAATCATTAAATATCCTTTTCTTTATAAGTTAAGTGACGCAATTACTGCCTCACCCATTTCACTACAAGTTACTTTTTTATCCCCAACAGAATAAATATCTGCAGTTCTAAAGCCCAAACTTAATGCATTTTTAACAGCCAGTTCAATTCTATTTGCATTTTTTTCGTCGTCAAATGTATATCTAAACATCATGGCTAAAGATAAAATTGAAGCAAGAGGATTTGCAATATTTTTCCCGGCAATATCAGGGGCTGAACCATGGCTTGGCTCATACAGACCTTTATTTTTTGTATCAAGCGATGCAGACGGAAGCATACCAATTGAACCAGTGAGCATAGAGGCTTCATCAGACAAAATATCCCCAAATATATTGCCTGTCACCAGAACATCAAATTGTTTTGGATTTTTAATGAGTTGCATCGCGGCGTTGTCAACATACATGTGTGTTAATTCAACTGCAGGATATTCTTGCGATAGATCAATCATAATTTGACGCCACAACTCCGTTGCTTCCAAAACATTTGCTTTATCAACTGAGCATAATTTTTTTGACCGCTTCATTGCGATCTGAAAAGCTACATGGCCAATACGTTTAATTTCGGATTCCGAATAACGCATTGTATTAATACCCTCTCGTTCTCCGTTTACATCTTTATGAATACCGCGAGGTTCACCAAAATAAATGTCGCCCGTAAGTTCTCTCACAATCATAATATCGAGATTTGAAACAATCTCAGCTTTAAGTGAAGAAGCTTCAACAAGCTCAGGATATAAAATTGCAGGCCTTAAATTTGCAAATAAATTCAGTTCTTTTCGAATACGAAGTAACCCGCGCTCAGGTCTTTTATCTCTTGGAAGGGTGTCATATTTCCAATCACCTACAGCGCCCAAAAGAATTGCATCGGATCTTATTGCAAGATCAAGAGTAAGGTCTGGAAGAGGATCACCAAATACTTTATAACCAGCACCGCCAATGGGCGCCTCTGTTAATTCGGCACCTACATTAAGCGCTTTTATTACATTGACTGCTTGCTTTGTAATTTCAGGGCCAATCCCATCGCCAGGTAAAATTGCAATCTTCATTTTATTAAAAAAACTTTCTAATTTAAAGTAACCACGAGTTTTTTTGATAATAAGTCTTTTCAAATGCTTCAATATTTTCACTATGCTGCATAGTTAATCCAATATCATCTAATCCACTCATTAAACAATGCTTTCTATATGCATCTACTTCAAAACTTATTTTTTCATTTGAAGGAAGAATGATGCATTGATTTTCTAAATCAATTGTTAATGTATAACCCTTTTTTGCAGCAACAGATTTAAATAATTGACTAATTATTTCACTATGTAAAACAATAGGTAACAAACCATTTTTAAAGCAATTACTATGAAAAATGTCAGCAAAACTAGGGGCTAATATAGTTTTGAAGCCATAGTCTTCTAACGCCCATGGCGCATGTTCTCGGCTTGAGCCACAACCAAAATTTTCACGTGTAATTAAAATAGTTGCCTTTTCATATCGTGCTTGATTAAGTACAAAATCTGGATTTTTTTTTCTTTGAGTTAAATCCATACCCGGTTCACCGTGATCAAGATATCGCCATTCATCAAATAAATGGGGGCCAAAACCTGTTTTCTTAATCAATTTCAAAAATTGCTTTGGAATAATGGCATCCGTATCAATATTTGCACGATCCAGCGGCACTGCAATACCTGTATGAGTAATAAATGGTTTCATAAATTAATATAAAGTTCTTATATCAACAAAATGGCCATAAACGCTTGCTGCTGCTGCCATAGACGGACTTACAAGATGTGTTCTGCCACCCTGACCCTGGCGACCCTCAAAGTTTCTATTAGAAGTTGATGCGCAGCGCTCACCGGGGCTTAGTCGATCAGCATTCATCGCTAAACACATCGAACAACCAGGTTCTCTCCATTCATAACCTGCTGCTATAAAAATTTTATCTAAACCTTCCTTCTCAGCCTGAATTTTGACAAGGCCTGATCCAGGAACTACAAGAGCTAACTTAATATTTTTTGAAATTTTTTTATCTCTCAGCACATCTGCAGCTTCTCGTAAATCCTCTATTCTTGAATTAGTACATGACCCAATAAAAATCTTATCAATATGGATTTGACGAACAGGAAGATTAGGTTCAAGACCCATATAAGCTAGTGCATCCTCAATACTTTTTCTTTTAGATAGATCGTTTTCTTTTTTTGGATCAGGGGTCATGCCATCGATACCTACAACCATTTCCGGAGAAGTTCCCCAAGTTACTTGAGGAATTATTTCATTGCCCCTAAGAACGACTATTTTATCAAATTTTGCATTAGGATCAGTGTGTAACGTTTTCCAATAAGTTTTTGCTTTCTCAAGAGCATCACCTTTAGGTGCAAAAGGTCTATCTTCAACATATGATATTGTCACTTCATCTACCGCCACCAAACCAGCTCTGGCGCCCGCTTCAATGGCCATATTACATAGTGTCATTCTGCCTTCCATAGATAATGAGCGAATAACTTCGCCAGTAAATTCAATTGCATAACCTGTGCCACCAGCTGTTCCAATTTTACCAATTAGAGCTAGAGCAATATCTTTGGCAGTAATATTTTTATTTAGCTTTCCATCAACACAAACTTCCATGGTTTTGAATTTTTTTAAAATCAAACATTGAGTAGCTAACACGTGTTCAACTTCAGAGGTTCCAATACCTATAGCAAGTGCACCGAATGCCCCATGCGTACTTGTATGAGAATCACCACATACTATCGTCATACCAGGTAAAGTACTTCCTTGCTCAGGTCCTATAACATGAACTATACCTTGACGGTTATCATTCATTGGAAATTGTACTAATCCAAAATGTTTACAATTTTCATCAAGTGTTTCAACTTGAATCTTTGAGATTGGGTCAGAAATACCAAATGAACGATCTGTAGTAGGCACATTATGATCTGGGACAGCAAGAATTGACTTGCTTCTCCAAACAGGTCTTTGATTAATTCTTAATCCTTCAAATGCTTGAGGGCTTGTAACTTCATGAACAAGATGTCGGTCAATATAAAGAAGATAAGTACCGGCATCCTCTCTTACAATATGACTTTCAAATAATTTTTCATAGAGTGTTTTAGCTTGCATGTGTCTACTTAATCTCTAAAGTTTCCAAATTGAAGTGGAAAATCTGAAATACTCTTTTTAATGAATGCAATAGCTTCTTGAAGATTGTCTCTTTTTGCACCAGATATGCGAACACTTTGACCTTGAATTGCAGATTGAACTTTAAGACCACTATCTTTAAGTAATTTAACAATTTTTTTTGCAAGTTCAATATCAATACCTGATCTTAATTTCAGCAACTGTTTCACTTTATTTCCAGATACACTTTGTATATCTTGAGGATCTAGTCTTTTTGAACTGTCTGCTTCTTTCTTTTCCATTGCAGGCAAAAGAATATCTTTAATTTGACCCAATTGAAAATCTGAGTCCCCATAAAGCGTAATCGTTAAATCTTTTTCTGAAAATTCAACTTTTGCACTCGTACCTTTAAAATCGTATCGATTAATAATCATTCGAGATGCAACATCAATTGAATTAGCTAAGTTAGCCATGTTTACTTCAGATGAAATATCAAAAGATGGCATATAAGATCTCCTTGCTCAATAATTTATTTATTCGAAATGACAAACATAATGAAGTGTCTCTGTCGTTTCAATTTCAAATGAGGAATTTGCAGGAACAGAAAACTTTTGATCTTCTCTATACTCAATCCAGTCTAAAGCACCATATAATTTTACACGACAGCAACCAGCTAGAACTTCCATGACTTCAGCTGTTTGCGTATTAAAAGTTAATACACTTGGGAAAATAACACCAATCGTACTTCTTGTTCCGTTAGGAAGAAGGATAGTATGACTCACGCATTTGCCATCAAAGTAAATATTTGCTTTTTTCTTTACGCTTACATTATCAAATTGCGCCATGAAAATTCACCTTATTTTTTAATTTTTGCTGCGATTCTCATTCTTAAAGCATTGAGTTTAATAAACCCTTCTGCATCTTTTTGATCATATGCACCTTCATCATCTTCAAATGTTGCAATAGAAGTATCAAAAAGAGAATCTGTTAAACTGTCTCTGCCAATGACGCTAACATTTCCTTTAAAAAGTTTTAATTTGACCCAACCGTTAACATTTAATTGTGTATGATCTATGAAAGTTTGTAATGCCACTCTCTCAGGACTCCACCAATAGCCGTTATAGATTAAAGAAGCAAATCTTGGCATCAAATCATCTTTAAGGTGGGCCACTTCACGATCAAGAGTTATAGACTCTATTGCTCTATGAGCTTTTAATAAAATAGTACCCCCAGGCGTTTCATAACAACCTCGTGACTTCATGCCTACATATCGATTCTCTACAAGATCTAATCTGCCAATACCATGCCTGCCGCCTAATTTATTGAGAGATGCTAAAAAATCATGTGGTCTCATAGCTTTGCCATTTAAGCTCACAGGATCCCCTTTTTTAAATTCAATTTCTATAGTTTCGGATTCATTAGGCGTTTTTTCAGGGCTAAAAGTCCAACGCCACATTTCTTCCTCAGGTTCAATACTTGGATTTTCTAAATGCCGCCCCTCATAAGAGATGTGTAATAAGTTAGCATCCATACTATAAGGGCTGCCGCCTTTTCTATGTTTCATTTCAACTGGAATATTTTTTTTCTCAGCATACTTAAGTAATTTTTCGCGACTAAGTAAATCCCACTCACGCCATGGTGCAATAATTTTAATATTGGGATTAAGAGCGTATGCACCCAGTTCGAAACGAACTTGATCATTTCCTTTACCTGTAGCGCCATGAGAAATAGCATCTGCATTTGTTTTTTTAGCAAGCTCAATTAATCTTTTAGCAATGAGCGGTCTCGCAATAGAAGTACCAAGTAAATATTCGCCTTCATATATTGTATTTGCTCTAAACATAGGAAATACAAAGTCTCGAACAAACTCTTCTTTCAAATCTTCAATAAAAATCTCTTTAACACCCGCTGCTTTAGCCTTTTCTCTTGCAGGTTCTAGTTCATCTCCCTGCCCTAAGTCCGCTGTAAAAGTAACCACTTCGCATTGATAGGTTTCTTGCAACCACTTCAAAATAACGGATGTATCAAGTCCACCTGAGTATGCTAAAACAACTTTTTTAATATCATTCATTTTTCAATTTCCCTAATAATAGGTATTCCATTAATGCCTTTTGGACATGAAGACGATTTTCAGCCTCATCCCAAACGACACTTTGAGGGCCATCAATAACCTCTGCAGTAACCTCCTCTCCGCGGTGAGCTGGGAGACAATGCATGAACAAAGCATTTGTTGACGCAACTGACATCATCTCTTGATCGATCTGCCAATCTGCAAAATCTTTTAAACGTTCTTCATTTTCGGACTCAAACCCCATACTCGTCCATACATCAGTTGTTAAAATATCAGCATTTTTAGCAGCATCCATAGGATCATCAAATTCTTCAAAATGTTTATCGTCATACAAACCTGCTCGCTCAACCTCAACTTCATAACCTTTAGGTGTTGAAACATGCACATTAAAGTCTAATATTTCAGCAGCCTGAAGCCAGGTATTACATACGTTATTTGAATCGCCAATCCATGCAATTGTTTTACCCTGAATAGAACCTTTGCGTTCAATATAAGTAAAAATATCAGCAAGAATCTGACATGGATGATATTCATTAGTTAATCCATTAATCACGGGTACTCTTGAGTTTTGTGCAAAGCGATCAATGATACCTTGCTCAAACGTACGAATCATGACTAGGTCACACATGCGTGAAATGACTTGTCCTGCATCCTCTACTGGCTCACCTCTGCCTAATTGAGAGTCTCTCGTATTTAAATAAATTGCTGAGCCACCTAGTTGCTGAATACCCGCCTCAAAGGATAATCTTGTTCGTGTACTTGCTTTTTCAAAAATCATGACCAACGTTCTATCGACAAGAGGCCAATACTGTTTGTAATCTTTAAATTGTTTTTTTATCCAACTTGCTCTCGCAAAAATATAGTTAAACTCATCACGTTTGAGATCATTGAATCTTAAAAAATGTTTTGTATTCATAAAATTAATTCCATTTTGAAACATTACTTTGCTAAATAATTTTTAATGACTTGCGACAATCTCTCTGCTAATTCTTTTACTTCTGCCTCACTAATAACAAGTGGCGGCAAAAGACGAATGACCTTGTCAGCTGTCACATTAATTAGAATCCCCTCATCTAATGCTAATCTAGTTAGTTCTCCACAAGGCTGATCAAACTCAATACCTACCATAAGGCCTGAATTTCGAATCACTTTAACTTGAGAAAAATCTCTTAAATGCCTGGTAAATTCTTCATTAATCAAAATACCCATTTTAGATGCGTGGCTACATAGTTTATCTTCTTCAATAATTTTCAGAGTTGCATAACCTGCTGCCGTTGCTAGAGGGTTTCCACCAAACGTTGACCCATGTTTACCTGGGGTAAATACATGACTTGCCACTCCTTTAGCTAAACATGCACCGATTGGAACCCCAGAACCCAAACCTTTTGCAATTGTCATCACATCAGGCTGAATAGAAGTGTGCTGGTGCGCAAACCATTTTCCTGTTCTTGCAATTCCAGACTGAACTTCATCTAAAATTAAAAGCCAATTATGTTGATCACAAATCTCTCTTAAGCCTTTGAGATAATCTTGAAGATTGATTGGAATATTTATGCCACCTTCACCTTGAATTGTTTCTAGAAGAATAGCAACCACATTATTCTTTCTTAAAGCAATTTGTTGAATGGCTTCTAAATCATCGAAAGCCACTCTAATAAATCCACCTACAAGAGGCTCAAAGCCAGCTTGTGCTTTTCGATTACCAGTAGCTGATAACGTTGCCATTGTGCGGCCATGAAAAGCCTTTTCCATAACAATAATTTCTGGTGTATCAATCCCATTTTGATGGCCATAAAGTCTTGCTAATTTAATAGCTGCTTCATTCGCCTCACATCCTGAATTACAAAAAAATACACTTTCCATACCAGAAATAGCAGTGAGTTTTTCAGCTAACTTTTCTTGCTCTGTAATGCAATAAACGTTCGACACATGAATTAATCGTGATATTTGCTCATTGATTGCTTTGATTAATTTAGGGTGCGTATGGCCCAATCCATTCACAGCAACGCCAGATAAAGCATCTAAATACTTTTTACCATCCTTAGCCCATAGCCAAACACCTTCTCCTTTTACAAAGGTTACCGGTTGTCTAGCATAGGTATCCATAATTTTTGACATACAATTTTCCGAACTTATAAACACAAACGGAGGCTTAAGCCCCCGTTGATTTCAGCTTAAATAAAATTAAAGGCCTATTAATGCGCGGTGAGTCCAACCAAGTCCCATGAAAAAAAGCATTGGGAACGAAAGCGCTAGATTAGTTCTAGATGCCAAGAAAGCTACCCTGCGAGCCTTAGCTTTTTCCTCGTCTGATGCTTGAACCATACCCAAAATCTTTTGTTGATTTGGCCAAATTAAAACCCAAACATTAAATAGCATAATAGTACCTAACCATGAACCAACCCCAATACCCTCGAATCCTGACTGAAAGGTAAATGCACTAATAAAGTATTCTTGTAAGATTGCTGCACCTGCTAACCAAGTCGCTACAGCAGACCATCTAAACCATAACAGAGCACGAGGTGCTACATGCTTTGTGATGCCCCCTGCTGAGCCATCTGCAGTAGCATCTTTTAATGCAGGAATTTGCACTAAATTAAAGTAATAAAGTAAACCAATCCATGTAATACCAGCCACAATATGAAGCCATCGAGCTAGCCCAGGTAAATAATCCATTATTTAAACTCCTACAAAATAAAGTTTTTAAGAAAAACGTAAAGTACTAATGTTAGAACCAAGCCTGAAATGATTGTTCCTAAAATTGAATCAAGTGGATTTTTCACCAAAAACTCCTCTAAAAATACTCAAATATTCAAAGCTTTAGATTAGCTTAAATACTGGATTTAATCAAGATAGCGGGCTTATAAAGATAAATTAACGTTGCAAAAAAACTGATTTAAGGCAAAATTGCCAAGATTTAATAAAACCCTCCTTCATAATATAACTAAGCATGTTGAAACTCAAATCGGTTGATTCCAAAACCAAGGCTTATAGTCAGCTACCCGTTCATAGCTATGTCGATCCCAGCATCTTCGAGGTAGAAAAAAAAGTAATTTTTGAGAAATACCCAAAATATTTAGGTCATCGCTTAATGGTACCTCAGCACGGCGATTATCAAGTTTTAGATTCGCTTAATCAATCAGCGATCCTTGTTAATAACCAAGGAAAAATTAACTTATTGAGTAATATTTGTCGTCATAGACAAGCGCTTATGCTGCAGAATCGAGGATCAACGTCACATATCGTCTGTCCTCTTCACCGTTGGACCTATGGGCTCAATGGAAAATTAGAAGGTGCCCCCTACTTTAAGGAAAAACCATGTTTGAGTTTAGAGTCATTTCCAACTGAGCAAATCTACGATCTCATTTTTAAAAAATCGCAAAACCAACCTTCCATGAACATCAAGGCTGCAATGGAATTTAATCAGTTAAATCACATATTAAATTTTGAGGCTTAC
Source organism: Methylotenera sp. (assembly GCA_005797835.1). Lineage (GTDB taxonomy): Bacteria > Pseudomonadota > Gammaproteobacteria > Burkholderiales > Methylophilaceae > Methylopumilus. Next base: position 17,018 of record SYKG01000021.1, on the reverse strand, counting down.
AAACTAAACAATATTAAAATTGATCATTATGATTTTAATTGGAAAACATTTATTGAGGTTTATCTTGAAGACTATCATGTTTGGGCATTTCATCCAGGCCTCAACAATTTAGTAAATTGTGATGATTTGACCTGGGAATTTAAATCATTCTCATCGATTCAAAAAGTGCCCTTCAGGGAAAAAAATCATTCTCAAAGTTCTCAAATCTATGATATTTGGAAATCTAAAATCAAAAAGCACGGAGATGATTCAAACCCTCCTTTCGGTGCAATTTGGCTTACAATTTATCCTTTCTTTATGATTGAATGGTATCCCAACGTCATCATTGTCTCTCATCTCATCCCCGATGAAGTAGATCATTGCAGAAATATCATTGAATTTTATTACCCAGAAGAAATTATTCTTTTCGATCAAGACTACATTGCATCACAACAGGCTGCCTATAATGAAACAGCAATTGAAGATAAAATTATTTGCGAAAAAATGCATGAAGGAAGACGGTTACTATGCAAAAATAATTGGGAAGATATAGGCCCATACCAGGAACCATTTGAAGATGGGTTAAAACATTTTCATCAGTGGTATCAAGTAGAAATGTCTAGCTTCTTATGACAAATCAAAAAAAGGGCATGCTATGGATCATCATAGCGACCTTCTTTTTTTCCCTCATGGGGTCGTTTGTAAAACTTGGTGCAGCTAATTTTTCAAGTATTGAGCTTGTCTTCTACCGCTCATTTATAAGTTTATTATTTCTTTTAACTTATATTGTCATGAGTCAAAAAAAGTTAAAAACGCCCTACTTAAAAAAACAAATTAGCCGTGGGATTGTAGGATTTTTATCTTTAGCTTTTTTCTTTTATGCCATAGTAAATTTAAATTTAGGTTCGGCTATGACCCTTAACTATACATCACCTATATTTCTTGGATTTTTCTTACCCTTTATTTTGCATCAAAAAATTAAAAAATCTATTTTACTTTGCACAATCCTTGGATTTATAGGTACTTTATTAATTCTAAATCCTCATGGGGATTGGCAAAGTTGGTTTGCAGGTTTAGTAGGTTTAATTTCTGGCGTTGGTGCAGCTCTAGCTTATATTCATGTCATACAACTTAGTAAATTAAATGAGCCTGATTGGCGAACTGTTTTTTATTTCACACTTATATCAACACTGGGATCTGGATTATGGATTGTCTTTACCGATTATCAAAAGCTGGAATGGACCGATATTTGGATACTCTTTCCACTTGGCTTTTCAGCGACTATTGCTCAAATTGCTATGACAAGAGCATATCGTCTTGGCAACACGCTTGTAATTGGAACATTGTCTTATCTAACTATTATTTTTTCTTGCATCATTAGCCTTCTATATTTTGATGAGGCAATGAGAATAGAAGATGTATTTGGTGCATTCCTTATTATTATAAGTGGCGCTATCGCCTCAAAGGTAAGCTTAAAATCAAGGATCAATTAAACCACAACGAATTGCAATTAATGCAATCTCAGCTGAATTATTTGCATTCAACTTTTGCTTAATATTATATAAATGGGTACCAACTGTTCTGGGGCTTAAACATAAAGTATCTGCAATTTCATTTGTACTTTTGCCTTTAGCTAATGCCATAAAAACCTCAAACTCACGATCAGAGAGAATTTCTACAGGATTTGTTTCACCCGATAATTGAGTAATTGCCATTTGCTGGGCAATATTGGGCTCTAAATAACGCTTACCTTGATAGATAGATTTTATTGCTTTAATCAGCTCTTCTGCAGCACTTCTTTTTGTCAAATAACCCATTGCTCCAGCGTTAAGAACTCGTTTGGGATGGACTGAGTCTTCATGTGCAGATAACACTAATATTTTAGTATTCTTATCTTTTGCCATAATACGATCTATAGCCTCAATTCCTCCTATACCAGGCATTGTTATATCCATGATAATAATGTCAGGCTTTAGCTCCTGAAATAATTTAACAGCAATCTCCCCGCTTTCAGCTTCGCCTATTACTTTCATATCTTTTTCAGCTTCAATAAGCATTTTAAAGCCCATACGAACTACTGCATGATCATCGACAAGTAATATTTTTATTTGACTCAATATATATCCTTAATTTAAAGGTACGGATATTAAAATTTTCGTACCTTGATTTTTTTTAGAAATTAATTCAAATGAACCATTCAGGGATTGAATTCTTTCTTTCATGCCTAAAATCCCAAAACTTTTAGTTTTATCTATATTTTTGGGGTCCATACCTTGACCATCATCACTAAAATTTAATTCCAAAAATCTTTTTTTATTTTGCACCAAATTAATTTCAATTACTTTCGCATTTGAGTGCTTTAATACATTATTCAAAGCCTCTTGAATGATACGATAAATATTAATTTTTAAAGTTTCACTTAATTGATTAAGATCACCTTTAATCGATAAATAAATTTTTAAATGTTGATACTGTTTTTGCCAAGTATTCACTGAGTCTTTTAAAGTTTCAGCCAAACCTAAGTCATCAAGCGAACCTGGTCTTAATTGCTTAATAATATTATGCATTCCATCATATATTTGATTTGCAGCAGCAATTACTGAATCAGCATTTTTCCCAATTTCGGGTGATAGCTTTTTCGCCTTATTTGATATGTCGGACGCAAAAATTTTAATAGCAGAAACGTATTGCCCTAATTCATCATGAAGCTCTCTTGCTAAACTTTTTCTTTCATCTTCAATATGACTTTGAATTAATTGAGTAAATTTTCTATTTTCTTCAAGTTTTTGTTTCGACTCTTCTGCAAGTTTCTTTTCACTAATATCTCGCATACTGCAAATATCACCAATTATTTTATTAGTGATGGGATCAATAAGCGGCGAAGATGACATAGCAATATCAACAACTTCACCATTTTTCTTAATTCTCTGCGATTCTAAATTAGGTATATTATTTCCCTTATGAATTAATTGAAAGTTTTTTCTTGTTTCATTTTCATGTCCTTTGGGAATAAGAATGTAAACTGATTTTCCTAATATTTCCTCGGAAGAATATCCAAATATTTTTTCAGCTGAAGAATTCCAAAAGGATATTTTAGATTGAAGATCATGAATCACAATTGCATCTGCTGTTTGCTGAGCAATCAATGCTAGTCTTTGATTTTCACGAATTTTCGATTGCAGAGAGTCCCCCATAAGATTAAAGTTTGTGGCTATGGCTGCAAATTCTGGTAAATAAAATTTGGGAAGTCTTACTGCAAAGTCACCTGTACCCATTTTATTTATTGCATCTACCATTGGATTAAGAGGGCGTAACCACAAACCAAGCATCCAATAAACTAAAATATTTAAGAGTATAAAAAATATAAAAGCAATCCAAAAAATATGGCTCATCTTTGCCCACGACTCTTTTATTGCGCCTGCAGGATTTGTTTTTACAATGAGCTTGGCAAATCTTATTGATCTTGCATTTACTTCTTCTTTAGGCTTTAAAGTATTTACGAACCATTTAGGTGGCGGAATATCTTCTAAACGGTACTTTGAGGGTGGAGAGCGATAGAGCAAATCACCTTGTAGAGTATATAAATAAATATCGCTACTTCTTACGTGACCAAGCTCTTCTAAAAAAATTTTTAAAACTTGATGGGGATATCCCCCTTCTGGATTCAGAGCAGAACTTATAATAACTGTATCTAACAACTGCATTGTTACTCGATTAGCTGATTCCACGCCTTCCTGAATAGATTCTTTTGATCCTTTCATGATGCTGTAACCCATTGAACATAAAAAGATCAGCAAAATAAAAGTAATTAAAAGGTTTAATCTGACTCTTAAATTCATAATGTATTTTTATTAATTATTTTAATGCATGACTTTTACCACACTTAAAGCCTCGGTAACAAGTGTTAAATAATGAAAAACATTGACATGTATTTTTTCTCTTTACAATAGAATAAATTAATACTAATAATACATTTTCTAAATATTTTCTAAAAGTTAGATTTAACCAAAAAATTTATGGGCATCGAATCAGTATTAAGTGAACATAGAATATTTCATCCAGATCAAACATTTATAGATCATGCGAATGTATCTGGTATGTCAGCTTATGAAAAAATATGTGCTAATGCGAACGAAAATTATGAAAAATATTGGGCTGATCTCGCTCGTGAATTAATTATATGGAAAAAACCATTCACTAAAACACTTAATGACTCTAATGCACCTTTTTATAAATGGTTTGAAGATGGTGAATTGAATGTTGCATTTAATTGCCTTGATAAGCATCAAAGTACTAAGCCCAATAAAATTGCAATTATTTTTGAGGCTGATAATGGAGATGTCACTAATATCACTTATAAAGAGCTTTATGAAAAGGTATGTCAATTTGCAAACGGACTTAAAACTTTCAATTTAAATCTCGGCGATAGAGTTGTTATATACCTCCCTATGGGTATTGAGGCAATTATTGCTATGCTTGCTTGTGCCAGAATTGGATTAATACACTCAGTTGTTTTTGGTGGTTTTTCAGCAAAAAGTATTCAGGAGCGAATCAAAGACGCGGGAGCAAAACTTGTTATTACTGCAGATATTCAATTTCGAGGCGGTAAAACACTCCCTCTTCAAAATGCCGTAGACGAAGCACTAAGTTTAGGTGGTTGTGAATCTGTAATTGGTATTGTGATCCTAAAAAAACTTAGTGAAACAGTCGAATTAAAAATAAAGGAAATTTGGTGGCATGACCTCGTAAAAAATCAACCTATAGACTGTGATCCAATTTATGTGAATGCTGAACACCCGCTCTTTCTTCTTTATACTTCGGGCTCGACTGGAATTCCTAAGGGTGTTCAACACTCCTCCGCGGGTTATCTCCTTCACGCGATGAATACTATGCGATGGACTTTTGATATTAAAGAAAATGATATTTATTGGTGTACAGCTGATGTAGGTTGGATCACAGGACATACCTACGTGGCTTATGGACCCCTTGCTATGGGGGCTACACAACTTATTTTTGAGGGCATTCCATCCTTTCCTCATGCAGGTCGCTTTTGGGAAATGATAGAAAAACATCGTGTCAGTATATTTTATACCGCGCCCACGGCGATTAGATCTCTTATTAAAGCTTCAGAAATGAATAAAGAGTCTAATCCGGATACATATGATTTATCCAGTCTTCGACTTTTAGGTTCGGTCGGTGAGCCTATCAATCCTGAAGCGTGGATGTGGTACTACGAAAAAATCGGTCGTCATCGATGTCCCATCGTAGATACATTTTGGCAAACAGAAACAGGGGGGCATGTTATTACGCCATTACCTGGCGCAACCCCGTTGGTGCCAGGTTCTTGCACTTTGCCCTTCCCAGGTATTGATGTTGCTATTGTGGATGAATTAGGTCATGAAGTACCTTGGGGGACAGGGGGCCTCCTTGTGATTAAAAAACCATGGCCTTCGATGATAAGAACCATTTGGGGCGATCCTGAAAGATACAAAAAAAGCTATTACCCTGATGAGTTAGGTGGAAAAGCATATCTAGCTGGTGATGGTGCTATTAGGGACAAGTTAACTGGCTATTTTACTATTATGGGTCGTATCGATGACGTATTAAGTGTTTCTGGTCACAGGCTAGGCACCATGGAAATAGAATCCTCATTGGTATCGAACCCACTTGTGGCAGAAGCTGCAGTTGTAGGAAAACCTCATGAAATTAAAGGTGAATCTATCGTAGCTTATGTGGTCCTTAAAGGCAAAAGACCTGAAGGAGAAGAAGCAAAAAAAATTATAAGCCAACTCAAAGATTGGGTTGGAAAAGAAATAGGCCCGATCGCAAAACCTGACGATATACGATTTGGAGAAAATTTACCAAAAACTCGCTCTGGTAAAATTATGCGCAGACTTTTGCGCTCTCTTGCTAAAGGAGAAGAAATTATCTCTGACATTTCCACCCTAGATAACCCATCTATTCTTGAGCAACTTAAACAAACAATTCAGTAATTTAAAGTAAAATACGCCAAGCAGTTTAAGTTTAAGAAAGACCCATGAAGCAAAAATTATTTACCTTCGTTAAAAGAATAGGTATTGCATTCGCTATTACCTCTGTACTTTTTATTATAACCTTCGGCATTGTATTTCAGTTTTATATCAAACCTAATTTAAATAACTACAAATCAAAAATTGAACTCCTTGTATCGCAAGCAACAGGACAAATTATTAAGATTAATTCATTAGAGGGCCAATGGGATTTTATTTATCCAGAAATTGCCTTACATGAAGTTGTATTTTATGACAGTCAAAATAATAAAACCCTGACACTCGAAGAGGTTAGTGCTGATATTTCCTGGTTAAGTCCATTTTATTTAAGTCTCACACTTTCAGAAATTAGATTAAGAATGCCTAAGCTTCTCGTTAAGAGAGATTCTAATAACAAAATTTTTATTGGTGGTATACCTATTGATAGCTCAAGCAATAATCAATTAATGAACTGGATTCTTAATCAAAAAAAAATCTCAATCGTACAAGGTGAGATTAATTGGTATGATGAATTTAGAAAAGCGCCTATCCTCACATTAAAAGATTTGAATTTTAGCTATAAAACATCCTTATTTAATATGGAGCTAACAGGAAAACATAAATTTAATCTTAATTTTAGAGTCGCTAATAGCGATAATCAATTAATTAACTTGAGTGGAAAAATTTATGCTGAAAAGATTGAAAATATAAATTTATGGGATTCTGAAGTTAAAATTAAAGCAAGTAATATAAATTTACCATCCTACACTCCTTGGGTAAACTATCCAATCAAAATTAATTCTGGTACTGGTGACTTAAACTTAACTGCAAATATAAATAATGCTTCGATTACTAAAATTAAAGCATCAGTCAGACTTACAAGTTTTAAAACGGAATTGAATCAGGCGAATAAAAATGAGCTAAATTTACAAAATTTTTCAAGCAATATTGTTTGGCTTTCAGATAAAAAAGATCACCAAATTAAATTTGAAAGACTTTACCTGCTTACTAATAATGGTATTAATCTTGAAGATACAGCCTCCTCAATAATAATTTCAAAGGAAACAAATAAACCCACTGCATTCTCACTTCGAGCCAATAAAATTCCTTTGGATGCAGCTAATGAAGTTTTACAAACTATTCCATACTTTGAGGATATTAAAAATAAAGTTAATCAAATCCAACCCTCTGGTACAGTTTTTGATATTGATCTTAAATGGAAAGAAAGAGAAAAAACTGAACTAACACTGAATGCAAAATTTGACAAGTTAAGCATGAAAACTTTTGAGGATTTTCCAGGATATGAAAATCTCACGGGCTCAATTCAAATCGCGAATGAAAATGGCTCAATAAAATTTAAATCAACGGATATTGCTGTTACATACCCTAAGTTATTCAGAGAAAAGCTCAAATTTAATGTGTTACAAGGTAACGTAAATTGGCAAAAAGATTATTTTTCCCTTAAAAATATCAACTTTAGTAATGCATTTATTAATGGCTCAATAAATGGCAATATTAATTTTTTAACTCAGTCCCCTTTTCTAGATATTCAAGCTTCAATCCCTTTCATAGACCTAAAGCATGCAAAAAATTACTACCCAAAAACAATTAGCTCTGAGCATCTTCATTGGCTTGATACCTCGCTCCTTGATGGGAGATTAGAAAATACTTCAATTCTAATTAAAGGCTCAGTTGCAGACTTTCCATTTGTGGATATATACAACAAATCCGACCCCAGTAAAGGAACTTTCGTTGTTACAAGCTCGGGTAAAGACACACTCATTGAATATGGCACTGGATGGCCAGTTGTTGAAAAATTCGATTTCAATGCAACTATTAATGCAGGAACTTTTGAATTAATCAGTAAAAAAGGTCAGCTTCTAGGTAATAGCATAAAAGAACTTAAAACACGAATTCCTGCAATCACAATTGAGCACCCTATTCTTAATATTCAGGGAATATTTAACAGCCCACTGCGTGATGCCATTAAATTCATTAACAGTAGTCCAGTTAAAAATTCAGTTCAACACGTTTTTGATGAAGCTTCAGGCTCTGGGGAAGGAAAAGTAATGGTTAATATTGATATCCCAATGGATAACCTTGATGCTATTTCCTTCAAAGGTAATTATCAATTTTTAGATAGTACTCTCACTAATCCATCGCTAGGTATTCCAAGTATAGAAAAAATTAAAGGCTCAATCACTTTCGATGAAAAAAAAGTTAGCAGTGAAAACCTTGCTGGCACAATGTTTGGGGGAAATACAAGTATTGCGCTCTCAGCCGATCAGAGCAAAGTTATTAAAGTTAAGTTAAATGGAAAATTTACAGATAAAGGTATTCAAGAGAAAATAGGCTCAAGTTTTTCTAAAATAAATGGTTCGGCCCAATGGGATGGTTTAGTTGAATACAAAGAACCGTTTCTAAATATCCAATTGTCATCTGATTTAAGGGGTATTGAATTTGGATATCCAGCACCATTCAATAAGACAAAAGAGAAAGAGGAAAAATTATATTTTTCAAAAAAACAAAATACCTCCAAATCTGATGATATTGAATTTAAATATAGTAATATCGTTAATGGAAAAATATCCCGCATAATAAAAAATAATATGATGGTTGTCGATAAAGGATATATTTCAATAAATTCAAGCCCTGTATCTAATATTCAAAATCAAAATGGGCTATATTTAAATGCTAACCTACCTTATATAAATCTAGATGATTTTATTGCAATCTTTAGTAGTGAAAATAGTAATAACGAATTCAAAATAGATAAAGCCGATATTATCCTAAAGAGCGCTGACTTTTTTAATCGAAAATTTCATGATGTTAAAATAGAAATTTTACCAATCAAAGGTATTGCGAAACTTAAACTGAGTTCCAAGGAAATCTCAGGAAATTTATTATGGATCGAAAAAGAAGATAAGTTAGTTGCAAGATTAAATGAATTTAATTTACCAGACGAGATTAAGAAAGCCCCTCAAATTCAAATAGGGAAAAAACAAAAAATTCCTAATCTAGATATAAAAATTGGGAGTTTTCAAATGGAAAATAAAAAGATAGGAAAGCTTGAATTTATATCAAATACTGAAAAACAAAATATCCGTATTCAAAAATTTAAAATTTCAAATGAAAAAAGTATTTTTCAGGCAGATGGAGAGTGGCTAGATTGGAATAATAATTCTAAAACAGATATTAATTTTACTTGGAAGACTATTAATCTTGGAGAAACCCTTGAGAAAGTTGGGTATAACAATTTAATCAAAGAAGGAGATGCAGAAATTTCAGGGCAATTCAAATGGAATAATAATCCAATAAATTTTGATAAAACTAAAATTGATGGTTCTTTTACAATTGATATTCGCAAAGGAACAATTTTAAAAGTTGAGCCAGGTGTTGGTAGATTCTTTGGACTAGTTACCTTACAAAACTTACCTAGAAGACTTAGCTTGGATTTTAGAGATTTGTTTGGTAGTGGTTTTATATTTGATACTATAAATGCATCAGTCAGAATGAATAATGGAATTATGAGAACAAATAATTTTAGAATGAATGGACCAGCGGCCGAAGTTAATATGTCCGGAGAATCGAATATCATTAAAGAAACTCAGGATTTGAATGTAAAAGTTACGCCTCACATTAGCGATAGTTTTTCAATAGCAGCCCTAGCCGGAGGTCCATTAGTAGGTGCTGCTGCATTTCTTGCACAAAAAATTCTAAAAGACCCACTTAATAAAATTCTTACCTCTGAATATAGAATTATTGGAAGTTGGGATAATCCAGAAGAAGTTAATAATTCGCCCTCGGATAAAGTTAAAACGACGATAGGTAATACCAAAAACTTATTTTTTGAAAATAAATAAAAATGGCTATTAAATCAAAAATAAAAACTGCAAAAGCGAAATTAGTTAATAAAAATATTATAAAAATAGCCGGGATACAAATGGCATCAGGCCCAGACATTAACTCAAATCTTGATGAAGCTGAAACTTTAATTACAATTGCTGCAAACCAAGGCGCCAAACTAATTGCCCTACCTGAATACTTTTCTATTATGACTTCTAAGGATTCTGAAAAATTAAAGGCTAGGGAGAAACCTAATCAAGGACTCGTGCAATCTTTTTTATCTAATCAAGCCAAGAAAAACAAAGTGTGGATTATTGGAGGATCTATTCCTTTAGTTTCTCAAGATAAAAATAAAATCAGAAATGCTTGTTTAATTTATGATGACAAAGGTAAATTAGTTGCTCGTTACGACAAAATTCATCTTTTTGGATTTGATATGGGAGATGAATATTATCGCGAAGATAAAATAATTGAAGCAGGCTCTAAAATTGTTATTTTTGATTCTCCATTTGGAAAAATTGGAATAGCGATTTGCTATGACTTAAGATTTCCAGAATTATTTAGGGCAATGAAGGAAATTGATCTTTTAGTAATACCCTCAGCTTTTACAGAAACTACTGGAAAAGCCCACTGGGAAATACTAGTTCGCGCCCGCGCCATCGAAAATCAATGTTTTGTTTTAGCCCCTGCCCAGGGAGGTTATCACTTGTCAGGAAGAGAAACGCACGGAAATTCCCTTATCGTTGACCCTTGGGGTAATATATTGGATCGACTTCAAAGAGGCTCAGGGGTTATTACTGGATTTCTTAATAAAGAATATATTAAATCTATTCGTAAATCTTTGCCCGCTCTTAAGCATAGAACAATAAAATAAACTCAACTATGGACCTTAAAATTGCTCATGCAAAGGACTTACTTCTCGCACGTTCTGGTATTGAAGATAATGATCTAAATAAGATACTCAATAGTATGATGTCGCATGGTGTTGACTATGCTGACCTTTATTTTCAATTTTCTAAAAATGAATACTGGGGTATTGAAGAAGGTCAAGTAAAATCAGGTAATTTTTCAATTGATCAGGGCGTGGGTGTAAGAGCTATTAATAAAGATAAGTCTGCATTTGCCTATTCTGATGATATTTCTAATGAAGCACTGCAATCATCTTCAAGCATAGCTAAAGCTATTGCGTCAAAAAATTTAAGTCAAAGTCATAAGCTTGTTCACCATAAAATTAGTCCAAATTTTTATAGTGAACAAGACCCCCTATCTACTCTATCTGCCGAAAAGAAAATCAGTATTCTAGAAAAAATAGAAAATTTTGCAAAAAAAGAGGATCAGCGTATTACCAAAGTTACAGCATCTATTGCTGGAGAATATGAAGTTATATTCGTTATTAATAACGAGCAGAGAGTTGCAGCTGATATTAGGCCTCTAGTTAGACTATCAATTAGTGTCATTGCAGAATCTAATGGAAGAAGAGAACAGGGATCCTCAGGTGGTGGTGGTCGTTTTGGATTTGAATATTTTACAGATGAATTATTAAAACAATATGCTCATGAAGCAGTTCACCAAGCCATAACTAATCTTAATGCTAAGCCAGCGCCTGCCGGCAGTATGACGGTTGTTTTGGGTCCTGGATGGCCAGGTATTCTTCTTCACGAAGCTATTGGTCATGGCTTAGAAGGCGATTTTAATCGAAAAGGTAGCTCAGCATTTAGCAATAAAATCGGTACACAAGTCGCTGCAAAAGATATTACTGTTGTTGATGATGGAACGATCAAAGATCGAAGAGGCTCTCTTAATATCGATGATGAAGGTAATGAAACTCAACGAACTGTGCTAATTGAAAATGGTATTCTTAAAGGATATCTTCAAGATACATTAAATGCGAGGCTGATGAATATGCCTACCACTGGAAATGCAAGAAGAGAGTCGTACGCGCATCTTCCTATGCCGAGAATGACAAATACTTATATGCTTAATGGTTCAAAAACACCTGAAGAAATTATCCAGTCAGTCAAAAAAGGTATTTATGCAGTTAACTTTGGAGGTGGTCAGGTAGATATCACAAGCGGTAAATTTGTATTTTCTGCAGCTGAAGCCTGGATGATTGAAGATGGAAAACTTCTCTATCCAGTCAAGGGAGCTACCTTGATAGGTAATGGTCCAGAAGTATTAAAAAAAGTAAGTATGATTGGCAATGATATGTCTTTAGATTCAGGTGTGGGAACTTGTGGCAAAGAAGGACAAAGTGTGCCAGTAGGCGTTGGCCAACCCACAATCAAGATTGATGGATTAGTTGTAGGTGGCACAGCTTGAAATTATAAAACGCGATTTTTATATTCAAAAGTACGCGTATCAATTTCAATTTTATCTCCCGTATTACAAAATAATGGCACCATCAATTCAAAACCTGTATTAATTTTAGCTGGCTTCATTACCTTGCCAGAGGTGTCCCCTTTTACCGCAGGCTCAGTGTAGGTTATTTCACGTATCACTGAATTTGGAAGCTCAACTGAGATAGCTTTACTATTATAAAATTTTACTTCACAAGGCATGCCATCTTCTAAAAAATTTAAAGCTTCTGACATATTTTCAGCATCTACTTCATATTGATTGTATTCACTATCCATGAAAACATAAGCTGGGTCTGAAAAGTAAGAATAAGTAACATCCTTTTTGTCCAAGACAATTACTTCAAATTTATCGCTTGCGTTATAAATATTTTCACTCGGCGCTTCCGTCAGAAGATTTTTCATTTTCATCTTCACAACAGCAGAATTTCGACCTGATTTATTATATTCAGTTTTTAAGATAACCATAGGATCATTGCCAACCATAATAACGTTACCAGTGCGCAGTTCTTGAGCGATTTTCATAATATAGATCCTTGATAATTCTTGCCAAATAAAAGGGTGAAATTATACTCGAAAATTATGTTTCAGAACAATAATCAACCAAACTCTCCACAAATGAAGCCTCTTTGAAATATTTATTGCTTTGCTTTAATGCAAAAGCCTCTAAAAGAGGCTGGTGTTTAAAAAAATTGCGCCATAAAACATCGCTAAATTTGTTATTAAGCCAGTCATCATGAATTTTAAATAAAATCTCTGACACCTCTTGATCACAAGATTCGCAGTAACACCTTAAAAAAGCTTTAAGTTTAATGTAGTGAATATTATTTTCTTGAATATATGGCTGCCAAATAAAAGGTTTACCAGCCCATAGTGCTCTTATCCAACTATCTTCTCCCCGGACAAAATTAAGATTACATGACCAAAGCAGATTATCAAAATCCTCATGACTTAAAAATGGATAAGGAATGATATAAAGAAATTGATAATTCTTTTTTTGCTTTAAAAGATCAAATAAATATTTAGGTACAAAAAGTTGAATAGGTTTCTCCATGCGATCTATGGCATCTAGAAAAACTTCAATTTTTTGTGTCGGATAATAAAAAAGTGATATTGAATATAGACCTAATTCTCCGCCTAATGACTGAATCACTTTATTGCGCTTAGCTTGACTAAAACCTTTTCGGCGCAAGAACAAACCCTTCTCGCGAATAAGACCACCTGTCTGATTTGTAAAGCCAGGATAAAAAAAAGTTTTATTAAGCCCTGATTTAGGATCGATAGAGGGTTTTAAATGAAAATTATCTACCCAGGCTTCGGCTGATAAATATTCAATTACAATATATTTAGACTTTTCACTCTGTATAAGCGCTTTATATAAATTTGGTAAATCAATATTAAATAGGTTAAACACAAAAGCTGGAGGGGGAGGAAGTGATTTTGAGTCTTCACTAAAATCACCATGATAAATATTGATACCATCAATCACTTGTTTTTTTAAGGAAGTCTTAAGCGAGGGTATAAGTCTCTGGGTGGTAATAAGATCGTCAACGAGAAGATGTACTTCAATATTAAAATCAACATTCAGTTGTTTGGCGATTCGCCATGCAATACCAATATCCCCAAAAAAATCTATCACTTTACATATTAAATGACAAACAATAGGGCTTTTATTATTCATGATATGTCACATCAATAATTCTAAATTTAACTAAACCGCCAGGGGTCTCAACCTTTACCTCATCATCTAAGTTTTTACCTAAAAGTGCTTTAGCAATAGGTGACACCCAACTAATAAAGCCTTTTTCTGTATCAATTTCATCTTGTCCTACAATGCGATAATAATGCTCCGAATCATCTGATTCATTGAGTAAAATAATCCATGCGCCAAAAAAAATCTTATCTTGCTGCTCTTGTGCTGCTGGATCAATCACAAAAGCCTCATCAATGCGCCCAAATAAAAATTTAGCTCTTGCATCGATTTGACGTAAACGCTTCTTCCCATATATATAATCTCCATTCTCACTCCGATCACCATTGCTAGCTGCCCAGGAGACATCGGCCACTACTTTAGGTCGATCAACTTTAACTAAAAAATCGAGCTCATCTTTTAGGCGCTGATATCCATGCTTAGTTATGTAATTTTTACTTTCAGCCATATTTTTTAATAATAATTAACGGGGATAAGTTTACAATAGAAGTATGTATTCTGAGCAAAAACCAATTTATCTCTGTCACAATTCAAAAGAAGCTTTTAAACTAAGCCATCACTTTAGCTCAAAAGAAAAAGTTTTGGCGCTTCAAGATTTCATCAATAACCTCTTCAAAAAATATCCAAATATCAATATGCCCTACCGGATCCTTAATGGTATTGAAGAAAAGATATTATGGGAAAGAAGTATTAAGCAGTATAGAAAATCATTTTTTGATTTATCAAATATAGAAAACTTAAGCGAAACTGCAATTCAGGCTAATCGACTTATAGACCAGTTCAATATTGGGGAGAATACTATAAAAAGTGAAGAACGCATTGAAGAACATGTGTTTTTTAATGCTTGGCGTCTAGTTTTTAATGAATACTGCAGAGATAAAAGTGTTATCACTTTTAATGATCTTTTAAAAATAGTCATAAAGCACATTAGAAATGGTGATGTTACTATTGAGCAACCTATTTATTTTGTTGATTTTGAATATACAACACCAATTGAAGAATCATTTATTGCAGCATGTAAAACTCAAGTTGATGTGGCGTTTTTTAAAGGGGTAAAAATAAAACCATATATTGAGTCACGTGCTTTTCTTAATGAAGAACATGAATGTATGCGAGTAGTCGAATGGTGCAAAACTCAAATAGAACATAATAAAAAAATACTTATTGTAACGCCGCAGCTCGATCAAATCATTGATCGACTCTCAAGCCTCCTTGATAAAACATTCCATCCCGAAACATTTACGCCAAGCTTATCGCAAGAAAAAAGAATTTATCATTTTTCTTTAAATACACCCTTATTTTATTTATCTATGATTTATCTAAATTTAAGCTTAATAGAGTTAAGCGTACGAGGTTTTTCTGATATTAAAGATCTTAAGAGCATTTTAAGTCATAGTGGATGGTCAGACAGTCAAGACCTCTCTCAGCGTTATAGGCTTATTAATGCATTAGAAAGAAAACGAAAAGGAAATATTTCAATAAAGGATTTAATTGAAATATATGAGTCAGAAAATGGCTTAAGCGATTTAAAGCTGTCATTCAAGATATATTTAGACCATATTCAAAGCGCTCATAATGAATGGCGAATCAAAAGAAGTCCATCCGGATGGATGCAAACATTTGAAACATATTTAAAAAATATCAAATCTAGCCTTCTGATACCGAAAGATGCTTATGAAGAAAGTATTTATGAGGCATGGAAGAGAATTACCGAGACCTTATCTTCACTAGACAGTCTTATGGGTGAGATATCTATTCAAGATATGTTTGATACATTTCAGTATTACCTTAAAAAAACTACCTATCAACATGAGCACCAAGGTAACTTTAAAATCGACATTTTAGGTTTTCATGAAACCACTTTTGAAACTTATGATGCCACATGGATCATGAATTTAAATGAACATCACTGGCCTGCACCTCACCAATATAACCCATTTATACCAATAAAAATTCAGCAAGATAGTCATATCTTCACCCATGAAAAACATCAACAACATGCCGCTAAAATCTTAGAAAAATTTACCCATACTGCACCTACTGTGGTGCTCTCTTATGCTAAAAAAATGGGGGAAGAAGAGATATTCCCGTCACCTACATTGCATACTGTTGTATCTTCTAAATTACTTGAAGATAACAATTTTAAATTTAAAAAAAATGAAATAAATCATAATATTATAGAATATATTGAAGATTATACTTCAATTAAAATTGATACTCATCAAACCGTAAAATCAGGCATTAAACTTCTCGAAGCGCAATCCATCTGCCCTGCTTGGGCATTTTATGAATTTAGACTTGGGGCTAAGAAATTGGAGGATGAGGATGAGGAAAATTTAACGACAAGAGTGCGCGGAAATCTTTTCCATAAAATCTTAGAACAATTTTGGATGGAGTATAAAATGGCATCTTTTGTAAGAGCTTTGACTAACGAAGAGCGCTTAAAAAAAATAGAAGATATTACACATAAAGCAATCTTAATTGAAAAGAAAAAGTACCCCAGAATCATGCCTGAATTTTTTAATATCGAAGAAATACGCATGATAAATTATCTTGAAAAATGGATCCACCATGAATTAGAACGAGGGGATTTTGAAGTTAAAGAGACGGAAAAAAATATACCTGTCCATTTGGGATGTCTCAACTTTAATATAAAAATTGATCGCATTGATAAAGTAAAAGGAAACAACATAGTCATTGATTACAAGTCCGGAACAACAAAAACATTAAATGAGTGGTTTTTAAATAGTTATGGCGAACTTCAAATGCCCTTGTATGCGCTTTTTGCTTCGGATAAACCTATTGATGCCATTGTGATTGGCGTTATAAACGCATCAAAACCGCAATGGGTAGGTATAAGTCGAGATGAAGATCTTCTTAATGGTATGAAAGATGTTCCCTCTTCGACGCCTTATCAGTCATGGGACGATTTGATCCTTTTCTGGAAGTGTCGTATCCATGAAGCCACTAGAGGCTATGAGGAAGGCAGTGCAGGTGTGAAATATGCACGAGATAAAGATATGGAGTACTGCCATGTAAAACCTATCTTAAGACTTCCTGAGCGAATGCTGCAATTTGAACTATCTAAACAATGAGTGACAGTCTATTAAGGGCAAAAGC